>JAEUQD010001039.1 GCA_016789925.1 Bryobacterales bacterium
CCTGCTCGGTCGGAAAGATCTCATTCAGACGGCGTGGATCCACAGCGCCCCCCATCATGCCTTTGGCCGCCCAATGAAGGCGGGCAAGGAAGAGATCATGGGCATGCTGGCAGCCGTGGAAACCTGGGTCAAGCGCGACCACAAGGCCGAATGGGCACAGTGGGAAGGTTGGCTGAGTACCATTTCCCGGGCAGTCACCAAGGTGAACGGCGTCACTACCCAGGTGATCGAACCGGAGGGGTTGTCCAACAATGCGCCCCGCATGGTGATCCGTTGGGATGGAGAGGCGTTGGGCGTTTCCGGTCAGGAGATCGAGCGGGCAGCCTACACCGGAACGCCGCGGATGATTCTCGCCGGTTCCAGCGGCTCCCCGCGCATGGGCGCCAAGAACAGTTCCCTCACGATCATGCCTTACATGATGATGCCGGGCGATGCCGAGAAAGCGGGTGCGCGTCTGCACGAGCTGCTGGCCAATCCTACGAAGAGCACTCCTGTCTCCAAGGCCGCGCCTACCGGCAATGTCACCGGACAGTGGGATGCGGAACTCGAATTTCTGTTGGGTAAGGCGAAGCACTCGCTGGTGTTCGAACAGAAGGACTCCGACTTGATGGGTACCCACATGGGCGAGTTCCTGTCGAGCGACTTGCGCGGAACCGTGAACGGCGACGAGGTCTGGTTCCGGTCGTCCCATCGCTACGAAGGGACACGACTGGGCTACGACTTTGTCGGCAAGCTGAACGGCGATTCCATCACCGGCGAAGTGGACTTGGGCGAGTACGGCAAGGCCAAGTTCACTGCGCGCCGCCACCAGTACGGACGGCCGGGCGGACCCATGCGGCCACGCAAGAACGTGTAGCCCATGGATCTCGCCTTACGCGTCAGGCAGATTGCCCAGCTTGCGCTGGAATTGGCCAAGCGGGGGAAGGTGGACCCGGAGGTCGTCAGCGAACTGAGCGAGTTTCTGTCGTCGCGGCGCGAACTGGACGACATTCGGGAAGAGGCTGGTCCGATCGCCGATCAACTCCTGCCCAGGCTGAAGCGGGTACAAGCCGGCGGAGTTCCCGAGGACGAACGAGACCTGGTGTTGAAAGACACGCTGCGATTTCTTCGCCTAGCCACGGCGCAGTCGCTGACCAAGGCGTCCAAGCCGCCCGCTGCTCCCTTCCCTTCCCGCGGTCCCGGCGGATTGCCGGAGCCCGGTTTGGAGATGGCGTTCGAGCCGGAGCCGGACCTGGTTCACTTCAGCGTCACCGCTCCCGCGAAGCTCGTTACGCAGGAGACGTTTGAGCTGATGGTTTGGGCGCACCTCGAAGCCCAGCGTGACGAAATGCTGCGGCGCGCCCGCCAGGCACAGGGCGACGACCTGACGGTGAAGAGTAAGGGTCCGGTCTCCATTGCGCACAACACGGAATTGACCGTCCGCGTCAGTATTGAGGGCGCGGAGGTAGACCCGGCCGAGGGCACCATGCTTTGGGCGGGCGAGATCGCCAACACGACCTTCCTGGTGACCCCGGATGCGGGCGTCGCCTCGCTCAAAGGGCGGGTCACCATCCATGTGGCGGGCATTCGCGTCGCGCAGATTTTGTTCGCGTTGAGCGTGGACGGGTTGGAACAAACTGAACAGTTGCACCAAACGGCCTTCGCGTCGTATTCCTCGGCCGACCGGGATGAGGTGCTGCGGGTGATTCAGGGATTACAGAAGGTCGCGCCAAACCTGGACATCTTCCTGGACGTGGCCAAACTGCGCGCCGGCGAGGATTGGGAGAGCCGGCTATGGAAAGAGATTCCGGCGCGTGACGTGTTTTATCTCTTCTGGTCGCAACGGGCGAAGGCTTCCGAGTGGGTGGAAAAGGAATGGCGGTGCGCGTTGAAGGAGCGGGGAGTCGAGTTCATCGATCCCATTCCGCTGGAAACACCAGACGTCGCTCCGCCGCCTAAGGAACTTTCCACCAAGCATTTCAACGACTGGACGCTGGCGTTCCGCAAGCGTGCGGCCGGCTAGAGAAGATGCGGTGGATGGGGTTGGCGTGGGCGGTCTTCTTCGCCCCGTTTGTCTGGAATCATCTGCGCGTGAGGCGTGAACGCCACAAGGATGGGTCGGTGGAGCGCAGGGTTGATCGGGCGCCGGTTTCCAATCAAGGTTTGCTTCTGCAATTTGCCAGTATTGGACTTGCCTTTGCGGCCGGCGGGGAGTTGCGTCTCTGGCTGCTGCCGTGGGCTTTGGCGATGTCCGCCGGCGCGACCCTCCTGAGTGGGTGGGCGCTCGTCCATCTCGGCCGCCAGTGGCGGATTCAGGCCGTTGTCGCCGAGGACCACCGACTCGTCACTAGCGGGCCATACTCGATCGTCCGGCATCCGGTGTACCTGGCGCTGCTACTGATGCTGGTGGCTACACTTCTGGTCCGGTCAAACTGGTGGAGCGCCCTGGTGTCACTCGCCGGGTACCTGGGGGGGACCGAGATTCGGGTGCGGGCCGAGGAAGGTCTACTCCGCGCGCGCTTCCGGTCTGAGTTTGAGGCCTTCGCAGCCCGGACATTCGCCTACCTGCCAGGCCTTCGATGACCTTGACTTTTCAAGCTGGACGTTATACATAAGGTAGCTGTCTCAGAGGTCTGCGGTTGAACTCCTCTGTTCGCGATTTTTCGCTAAGGAGAAGTCCATGTCGATGCGTGCTCATTTGAGGGCAGTCCTGTTCGTCTCGCTCACCATCCCCGCTGTGTTTGCGCAAGGCGAACGCGGCACAATCACCGGCACCGTAACTGACGCTTCCGGCGCGATTGTGCCTCAAGCCAACGTCACATTGCGCAGCGTCAGCACCAATATCACCAGCCGTGCCGAAAGCAACAACGCCGGCATTTACGTGTTTCCGGCCTTGAACCCCGGCCAGTACGATATCACTATCGAAAAAGCGGGATTCCGGCCTCGCAAAGTCACTGCCATTCCCCTCACAACCGGCTTGACTGCCACCATCGACGCTGTGCTCGAAGTTGGCCAGGTAGCCGAAGCCGTCGAAGTGCAGGCGGCCGCCGTTCTGCTGGAAGCGCAGACCTCGGGCTTGGGCAAGACCGTTGAAACGCGGCGTGTCGTCGAACTCCCACTGCTCGGCCGCAACCCGCTCCAATTAGCCGCGCTTGCCCCCGGCGTGATTCCCAGCCGCGGCCAGCAGGGCGCCGGCGGCGACGCGATCGGCCAGGCGGCCAACTCCCGCGTATCGGGCGGGCTGGCACAGCAGAACGCCATCCTGATGGACGGCGGCGACAGCCGGGGGTTCGTCTCCAACGGATCCGCCTATACTTTCCCCATCGAAGCGGTGGCCGAATTCAAGATGGAAACCGCCAACTATTCGGCGGAATTCGGCCGCGCCGCCGGTGGTACTGTCAACGTGGCTTCCCGGTCGGGCACCAACGAGTTGCATGGCGTCGTCTACGAGTTCATTCGCAGCCAGAAACTCAACGCCAATTCCTGGACCAACAACCGCAACCGAGTAATCCGTGCGCCCTTCCAGTTCAACCAGTACGGCGCCGCTGCGGGCGGCAAGATCATCCGCGACCGCACCTTCTTCTTCCTCAACTACGAAGCCGTCCGCACGGGCAGCCCGAACAACTTCCTCGCCACGGTTCCGTTGCCCCAGTGGCGCACCGGAGACTTTCGGAACTCCTTCGATCGCAACGGCAGCCAGATCCAGGTCTTCGACTATCTGACCACCCGCGCCGACCCGAACAACCCCGGCAAATTCGTCCGCGATCAGTTTCCGAACAACATGATCCCCACCAATCGCCTGCACCCCATCTCCCAGCAGTTCCTCAAGTACTGGCCGGAGGCCAACCGGCCGGGCGAGGGCGCGGCCCAAGTGAATAACTACTTCAAGTCGGGGAAGAACGTAAACAACATCGATACCTGGTTTTCGCGACTCGATCACCAGATCAACGAGAAGCACCGCCTCTTCGGCCGCTTCGCCGGCTCCCAGAATGAATCCTTCCCGCTTGGTCTGATTGATGCGGCATTCCCGGCCACCTCCCAGGCCACTCGTCCGACCCGTAACGCCGGTATCAGCTTGACCTCCACTTTCTCGCCTAACCTCCTGGGCGAATTCCGCATCAGCTACACACGCCTTCAGAACAACGTCACCCCGGTGAGCGCCGGCTTCGATCTCTCGAGCGTCGGCTTCTCCAAGAGCCTCGCCGACGCTGTCACCTACAAGCAGTTCCCGCAAATCCAGGTTCAGCAGTACGCCACCGGCTCCGGATTGGCCGTCGCCACCTTCGGCTCCACCGAAGTCTCCTCGCTAGGCGGCTCGGGCCGCGACCTTCTTCCGCAGGACACCTGGCACGCCCAATATCACGTCACCTTGATCCGCGGTCGTCACAAGATGAAAGCCGGCATCGACCTTCAGCGGCTCAAGATGATGGCCTTCAACTCGCGCCTCTCCGGTGGACAGTTCAACTTTGACCGGACCTATACCCAGGGGCCCGACCCCTCCGCCACTGCCCTCAACTCGGGCAACGGCTTCGCCAGTTTCCTGTTGGGTGTGCCTCAAACCGGCAGCCTCGACACCACCCCCAGCATGTATCTTGTTCAGCGCTACAACTCGGCTTACTTCCAGGATGACTGGCGCATCACGAACAAGCTGACGCTGAACCTGGGCTTCCGCTATGAGTACATTTCGCCTTACGCGGAAAAGTTCGGCCAGATCGGCTACATGGATACCAAGCAGATCGACCCGCAGTCCGGTTTGCCCGGCATCTTCGTGTGGACGAAGCCGGGCGAGTATCACCACGACCCGAACTACTGGACTCCAGCGCCGCGGATCGGCATAGCATACCAACTGACTTCAAAGACCGTGATCCGCACCTCGGGTGGTATCTTCAACGCCTCCAACAATGGGTTGAACGCGGCGGCATCGGACTTTGGCAGCGGCCTGTTTGTCAATAACTCCATGTCGCTGGGGCCGCCCAACCCCATTCAGTTCACGCCTCCCGTCGGAGGAAGCTGGTCAAACCCCTTCGCGGCCGGTTTGGTGTTCCCCGTGAAGGGACAAACCGCTTTCCAGGGGCAGAACATCCGCGTCGAATTCCGGGATCATCCCAATGCCTATGTCGGCATGTGGTCCATGTCGATTCAGCACCAGCTCTCCAACAACATGGTGGCCGAAATCGGCTATGCCGGATCCAAGACGACCCACCTTTTCTGGAACCGCTTTGACAATGCCAACGATCCCTTGCTGCTGTCTCAGTGGGGCAGCCGCCTCCTCGACGCCGTCCCCAATCCGTTCTTCGGCAAGATTCAGGGCGGCATCGGTGCATTCCAAACCATTCCGCGCCGCCAGCTTCTCCGGCCGTTCCCGCAATATCAGCAGATTCTGGCCATCCGCCGCCCGTACGGCGATGCCCAGTATCAGAGCATGATCGCGCGCCTGGAAAAGGCCTATTCCAGGGGCTTCACCGTGTCGGCGGCCTACACACTGTCAAAGCTGATTGCGTCGACGGCGGAGTCGAATACGTGGCTGATTGGACCGTCGAACGCGCTTTACAATCCAAAGTACAACCGTCACGTAGAAGGCAACGATACGCCGCACCGCCTGGTATTAACCCACGTGTGGGACATCCCGTTTGGAATCGGCCGGGGACGCTTTAACAAAGGCATCGCGGCACGCGTATTGGGCAACTGGCAGTTTAGCGGGATCACGGTCCTCCAGGCTGGCCGGCCGATCCTGATCAGCGCGCCCGACACGACCAACCTGCTCGAGTTCTCCTATACGAACGGCCGCGCCAACCGCATCAAGAGCGCCGTGATCGACAACCCGACGAAGACGAAGTGGTTTGACACAACCGCGTTCGAGAGAGCCCCGGCATTCACGGTGCCGACAGACAGCCTGAGCCAGCCGGATCTGAGGACTCCGCGGCGGACAGCGTTCAACTGGTCGGTTTTCAAGAACAACCCGTTCAAGGAAGGCCGCTACAACCTTCAGTTCCGCATGGAGATGTACAACGTCTTCAATCAGCCGCAATTTGATGTGCGCGGCGCCTCGACCGATTTGACCAATCCTCTGTTTGGCCAGATTACGGAAGGCGATGGACCGCGCAACATTCAGTTCGGACTTCGCCTGGTGTTCTAAGACAATGCAACGACGTCATCTACTGAGACTGGGGGCCGGAGCGGCGAGCGCCGGCCTGCTGGGTTACGCGGCCCAACAAACCGCGCGAACTACATCGGGCATCAAGCTCGCGACGTTCTTCACGGACCGTCCGAACGAGAACGACCTGGCCATGCTGCGGCATGCCGGGCTGGACGCAGTTTCCATCTGGACTTCGATCAATAACAACAACGCGGAATGGATGATCGGGATGCGGAAGAAGATGGAGGCCAATGGCGTCCAGATCTACAACATCGGCGTCATCGACCTGCACTGCGATCCGACCATCGTGCTGGGGCGACCCGGGATCGAAACGAAGATCGAGCAGTACAAAGCCTATCTGACCAACCTCGGCCGGGCGGGCATTCACTACACGACCTACGCGCACATGGCCAATATCAAGGACCAGCCCACGCCGGGGTTCTATCAGACGTCACAAGGAACAACGCGGGGGAATGCGCCTACCCGGGAGTTTGACCTCGAAGTGGCGAAGAAACTTCCCTGCTCCTTCGATAAAGAGTATCAGGAAGACCAGGTGTGGAAGACGTTTACGACGTTTATCCGCGCCGTCATTCCAGTGGCGGAAAAGAACAAGGTGCGGATCGGTCTACACCCGGACGACCCACCGGTCGCGTCGCTGGGATGCGTCGCGCGGGTGTTTCGCACCTATGAGGCCTACGAGCGCGCGTTCCAGATCGCATCGAGCGAGAACTTCGGTGTCTGCCTCTGCATCGGGACCTGGGGCGAAGGCGGCAAGCAGGGATTCGGGAAGGACCCGGTGGAAGCTGTCCGCGCTCTTGGCGCAAAGCGAAAGATCTTCAAAGTGCACTTCCGCAACGTCAGCTCGCCGCTGCCCAAATTCCGCGAGACGTTCGTCGACAACGGCTACCTCGACATGTACCAGGTGATGAAAGCGCTCAGAGAAGTGCGCTTCGACGGAATCATCATCCCGGATCACGTCCCCGGCGGCAGTGTCGGGTATCCGGCTGCCAACAACGCGTACACGTTGGGCTATATGAAGGCGCTGCGAGATCGGGTGAACGCCGAGTCGCAGCGAGCGTAGCCCCGGCATTTCGTTTCGCAAGTGATTCATTTCATTGAAAGCGGGGTGTCGAAATCTGTCGAATCGCCCCGGAGAGGGTTGCCGCAGCAGCGTTTGTATTTGAGGGTGGAGCCACAAGGACAGGGTTCGTTGCGGCCGATTTTTTCGCTGCGGACTGGCTGAGGCGGTTCCGGGGATTCCGGGGGCATTTCGTTTCGCAGTGAGTCCGATTCCTGTGAATTGGTGTCGAAATCTGTCGAATTGGGAAGCTTCCAGTCCTGTTTGAGGACGGCGAGGGCGGCCTTGAGACGAACAGAGGGAGAAGCCTCGGTGTCAGCGAGGATCTGCTGGATGTTGGTGAGGGCGAGGCGGGTGAGCAACGCGATTTCGAGGCGGAATTGTTTTTGGAATTCGGCGTTGGCGGATTCGACGGCTTTGAAGAAGAGGGGATTCTTAGCCCAGTTGTAGAGGGTGGTCCGGTGGATCTTGAGTTCCGCGGCGACGGCGGGAATCTGGAGTCCAAAGCCGAGAGCGATGGCAGCCGCAGCTTGGATGGGAGTCAAATTGGTGTCGAAATCTGTCGATTTCGAAGAGGGGGCGGAATGAGTAAAGTGTTTCATACCGCGCCCAGGATGAAGGGTGGGAATGCGGCATTTACAGGTCCAAAACTATAAAGTGTTCAAAAGGTGGGAGAAATAAATTTCAATTAGTTGATAATGGCTTTTTTTCGTTTGGGCGAAAATCGGGAGAAGATGAGGTCCGCCCGGAACCGCCTACGAAGGCCGACTGCTTAGGCGGGACTCCAGCTTCCGGGCATCCTCCAGGTCACCGGCCAAATGCGCCCAACCTTCGGCGACAAGGCGCTCCCGGATCTCGCGTGCCTCGCGGGCGGCCGCCAGGGCCTGCGGATGTCCCTGGTCTTCGCGGGCAAGCGCAAGGTTGTGCAGCGCCGTGGCGAGATCGTTGGCCAGTTCGCCGCGGCTCTCCTCCTCGACGAGCCTTCGATAGATGCGGATCGCCTCGTCATAGGCGGCCAGGCCCGCCTTCAGCCGGCCGAGCTTCCGCAGCGCATTGCCCTGGTTCATGAGGGCGCGGGCGAGATCGTTGGCCTGGGCCCCGTCTGGGATCCCACTCTTCAGTAATGCGTTCAGCGGACCGATCCGGGACGTGAGCTCCGCGAGGACCGCTCCAGCTCCCTGCGTATCCCTGGAATTCAGGAAAGCCTCGATCGCGGGGCCACCCAATTCCAGCCAAACGCGAGCCGGGTCCGCGCCTGCATTCGCGGCCTGGAGTGCCTGGTCGAAGAGGAGCCGGGCGAGACTCGGAGCCGGTGGCCCGCTCGGCCGAGGTTCGGTTATGCCCACCTCCCAAGGTCCACGGGCCTCCACCGGATCGGCGCCCTGCAACCGCTCGCGAAATAGAAAAAACCTGTTCAGGTCGGGCAATTGCTGGCCCAGAAGGATCGTCCCTGCC
>JAEUQD010000788.1 GCA_016789925.1 Bryobacterales bacterium
GTGCAACTGGAGTTGGGCGCGCTGACGCAGGAAGTGACGGTGCAAGGGGCGGCGGCGCTGCTGTCGACCGACGACGCGACGCTGGGCCAACTGATCGACCAGAAGAAAATTCGGGAACTGCCGATTCCGGGGAAACGGAACATGTACATGCTGGCGCTGCTGGGCGCGGGGATGAGCCGGGGTCCGGCGTCGAGCGTGACGACGTCGGGTTTTGGTCCGGGCTTCGGCATTGCGGCCATGGGACAGAAGGTGCACAACAACTGGTTTCTGCTCGACGGCGCGCCCATCCGCACGACCATCCACGCCTCGATGCGGCTGCGCCCGTCGGTGGAGGCGCTCCAGGAGTTCAAAGTAGAATCGGGGTTCTACTCGGCGGAATTCGGAACCCAGTCGGGTGCGCAGATCATCTCGTCGATCCGGCCGGGGACGAACGACTTTCACGGAACGCTGTTCCACTTTCTGCGGAACGAGAAACTGGACGCGCGGAACTTCTTCGAGAATCCGGCGGTGAAGCAGCAGCCGTTGCGGCGGAATAACTATGGCGCGGTGGTCAGCGGCCGCATTTTGCGTGACAAGCTATTCTTTACCGCAAACTATGAGGCGTTCGTCGAGCGGCGCAACTCCCAGGGCTTCGCCGTGATGCCCTCGCAACGGATGATGCAGGGCGACCTCACCGAACCGTTTTTCCGCGCCGGGCGGAGCCCGACCGGGGCGCTAACGCCGATTCGGGACATCCTGTCGAATACGCCCTTTCCGGGGAACCAGATTCCGGCTGCGCGCATCGCACCGCAGGCACAGAAGCTATTTCAGTTCTGGGTTCCGCAGAACATGGGGCAAACGGCGTTTGACGGGACGAACAACTATTCCGGTAATGCGCGCACATCGGTCGATGACCGGCAGATGTTTCTCCGGATGGACTACAACCTCGGAGACAAGAACCGGATCTTTGGGCGCTACGGCATTCAGGACATCAACGAGTTCGGCGGGATCGTTAATCCACATCCCTTCTTTGGACAGGACCGTCCGAAGCGGCAGCAGAATCTTGCCTTGCAGTACACGCGGCTCGTTTCACCCACCAAGCTGAACGAACTCAAGGTCTCCTACAACCGGGACCTCTTTCAGACACTGGACCGCGTGAGCGGGCAGGACTTCAACATCGCCCGCGACCTGCTGATTCCCGGCCAGACCAGCGACCCCTTCACCACCGGTGTGCCGTCGGTCAGCGTGACCGGCGTCAGTGGAATCGGCAATGTCGTGCCGAACACGATCTGGGACGAGTCGCGCCGCGTCGCCGATACGTTCTCGTGGGTGAAGGGCCGTCACTCGATCAAAGTGGGGGCGGAGTTCTTCCATTTGCTGCTGCGGCGCGAGACCTACCAGTTCGTCACCGGCCAGTTCGGTTTCACCGGGATTCACTCCGGCCAGGGGCTCGCCACGGCGGCTCGCGAAACGCTCGCCTGGGCGGACTTCCTCCAGGATTACCCGTTTCAAGTGCGCACCGCCCACAGCGAAGTGCAGGGGTTCAAGCCGGGACAGTTCACGCGCCTGTTCGGCTGGCGGCTGCACAACTTCATCGCCGACGACTTTAAGGTGACCCAACGGCTGACACTGAATATTGGGCTGCGCTATGAGTACAACTCGGTGCTGCGGGACATCCGCGGGGGTACGCGCAACTTCGATTTCCGGACCCAGGACCTATTTCCAGCTCCAGGAGTGTCGGCGCCACTCTACAAGCCGGACTACGACAACTTCGCCCCGCGATTCGGGTTCGCCTTCCGTCCGTTCCGCGACAACAAGACCGTGATCCGGTCTTCCTACGGGGTGTTCTACAACGTCAACATGCTGAACAACCTCACTGAGAGCTCGAAGAACATCCCGTTCAGCGCGGGCATCAACGAACTCAACAACCCGGGCCAGATTCGCATCCGGATGTCGAGCGCGACCGTGGACAACGTGGCGGCGACGTCGGCCCGCGAGGTTCTCGCCGTACCGGACAACTACGGCGTCGGCGATGTGCAGCAGTGGACGTTTAACGTGCAGCGGGCGCTGCCGGGCGGCATGGTGCTCGAAGTGGGCTACGTGGGGTCGAAGTCGAGCCATTTCGACCGGCCGCGCACGTTCAACGCCATCAACGTACTGGCGGGCGAAAGGGTGAAACCGTTCCCGCAGTGGGGCAACATCGAACTCATCACCACCGACGCATCGGGCAACTACCACGGCCTGCTGACGAAGGTAGAGAAACGCTTCTCGCAGGGGCTGACGTTTCTGGCCACCTATACGTGGTCGAAGACGATGTTCGATTCCTTTGCGGGCAACGCGGCCCAGCGGCACAACAGCCCCTTCGACCTGAAATCGGAGAAGGGGCTGGCGGAGACGGACCAGCGGCACCGCGTCACCAGTTCGTGGCTTTACGAGCTGCCGTTCTTCCGTTCGCGGAAGGACGTCGTCGGGAAGCTGTTCGGCGGTTGGCAAACTAACGGAGTGCTGACCCTTGAGACCGGGATGCCGATGCACCCGACTCAGACCGTGCAGCCGCTGGCCGACGAATGCTCGCGCTGCAACCGGCGGCCTGATCGCGTCGCCGACGGTAATCTCTCATCGTCGGAACGGACGCTGGGGCGCTGGTTCGATACCTCGGCGTTCCGGTTGGCCACGGGCCACTACGGCACTTCCGGCCGGAACATTCTGACAGCCCCTGGCCTGGCTAGCATAGACTTCTCGCTGTTCAAGAACTTCCGGTTCCAGGAGCGGCGCAACCTCCAGTTCCGGTGGGAGATGTACAATGCCACCAATACGCCGCCGTTTAATCCGCCGGGGCTGGGTATTGGCACCGGAACGTTCGGCGTGATCACCAGCGCCGGTCTGCCGCGCGAGATGCAGTTCGGCTTGCGATTGGAGTTCTAATGAAACCGACGAAACCCGGAATCACGCGGCGCGCCCTGGCGGGAGCGCCGCTGGCTGCCGCGTCACTCGCCTTACCCGCCCCCGGGCAGCGGCGCAAAGTGATCGATGAGGACGACCCCGCCAACCTCAAGATCGGGCACATTCTCAATTGGAACGTGAGCGACGATTTCCTCCTGTTTTGCAAGCAGATCGGTTTAAAGTGGGCGCGGCTGATGTATCACGAAGACCCGAGCGTGGATAAGGTGCGCGCGGTCCAGAAGCGGTTCGAGAGCTATGGCATCCGGATCTATAGCGGCTGCCACTACGCCTACCGGTCGCTGCGGGTGCAACTGGGCCAACCGGGCCGCGACCAGGACATCGAGACGCATCAGAGGTTCATACGGACGCTGGGCAAGCTGGGCATTCCGCAAACCAACTACGACTTCCACCCGGCCAACACCTATACCACTTCGTATGTGGAGAACCGGGGCTACAAGGCGCGGCAGTTCAGTGTGAAAGAGTTTCGCGAGAAGATCGAGAAGCCGGCCTTCGACCGCGAGTATTCGGCCGAGGACATCTGGGCCACCTATACCTACTTCATGAAGGCGGTGCTGCCGGTGGCCGAGGAAGCCAATGTAATCATGGCGCTGCATCCCGACGATCCGCCGCTGGCGAAGATGAACGGGGTGGCCAAGCTGTTTGTCCACTACGACGGCTATAAGCGGGCCGAACAGATTGCGGGCAACAGCAAGCACTGGGGCCTCCGGCTGTGCGTGGGCACCTGGATGGAAGGTGGCGACCAGATGGGCAAGGACACGCTGGGGATGATTCACGACTTCGGCAGCCGCGGCAAGCTGTTCGATATCGACTTTCGCAATGTCAGCTCGCCTCTGCCCGTGTTCTTCGAGACGTTCCCGGACGACGGCTACACCGACATGTACCAGTTGGTGAAGGCGCTGCGGCAGGTGAAGTACCGCTGGGGCATCGTGCCGGACCATATTCCGCAACTGGCGGGGGACGGTCCGGAACGGCGGGCAGGGCTGGCGTACTGTATTTCGTACTTCAAGGCTCTGCTGCGCCGGGCGAACGAGGAAGTGGGTTAACTTACGATCTGCGCAGTTCCCGGAATTTCTGCCGGAACTTGTCTACTTTCGGGGAGACGACGAACAGGCAATATCCCTGGTAGGGGTTGTCGCGGAAGTAGTTTTGGTGATAGTCCTCCGCTTTCCAGAATTTTTCGGCCGGCGCGACTTGGGTGACAATGGGATCGCCAAAGTGCCCGGCAACCTCCGCTATCACCGCGCGCGCCGTCTGCTCCTGCTCCGGGCTGTGGAAGAAGACCACAGATCGGTATTGCGTTCCCACGTCATTACCCTGGCGATTGAGGGTCGTCGGGTCGTGAATGGCGAAGAATACCTCTAGCAACGCCCGGTAGGTGACGATCTCCGGATCGAAGTGGACGTCTACCACTTCTGCGTGCCCGGTCGTTCCGGAACAGACAGCCTTGTATGTCGGTTGATCGAGGGCTCCGCCCATGTAGCCGGACTCCATCCGCACGACACCGTTGATTTCCTGATAAACCGCTTCCAAACACCAGAAGCAGCCGCCGCCCAGTGTTGCTCTCTCGGTCTGGCCCATGACACTATCGTATTCCGCAACTGAGTGGTATAACGGTTCTTTCGTTTTTTCTGGCGTTTAGGAGCGTGCGGAGTATGAACAAGAAATTTTACGGGTGGTGGATCACCGTCGCGGCCTTCCTCACGTTCGGCTTTTCAACCGGACTGCCGTACTACAACATGCCGTTCTTCTATGACTACTACCAGAAGTCGTTCGGCTGGTCGCGGGCCGACATCACACTTGGCTTCCCGATCGCGGCATTTTTCACTCTGTGGGTCGGGCCAGTTCTGGTGCATCGATTCTCGCCACGAATGCTCATCATTGCCGGCACACTGTTGACGTTCCTCTCATTTGTCGGGTTCTCGCAGATGTCGGGCAATCTGAACTTCTACTACGCGATGTGGTTCCTGTATGTGGTCGGCTACATCTTCTCGGGTCCAATTCCGCACCAGGTCATCGTCTCGCAGTGGTTCCGCAAGTCGCGCGGCAAGGCGATGGCGATGGTGTATGTGGGTGTTGCGGTGGTCGGGTCGCTCGGTTCGTTTCTGGTGAAACCTCTGGCTGAGTCGTCCCTCGGTTTCCAGGGAGCTCTGTTGGTTCTCGGGGCGCTTGTCGTGATCCTGGCCTGGCCCATCGCCTTCTTCATTCTTCGCGACCGCCCATCCGATATGGGGCAGCACGCCGATGGGGAAGCGACGGCGCGCGCCGATGTCAAAGTGGCAGCCAAGCCAATCTCGTTTCTGATTTCCAAGCCCGCCTTCTGGTTGCTGCTGGTTGGCTCAATGTGTTCGATCGGCGCGATCGGATCGATCAATCAACACATGAAACTGGTTTTCCAGGAACAGGGCTTCACCGATCAGGAACAGCTCAATTCCGCCTGGCGGACGGCCAACGTACTGATTCTTTGGTCATCGATCGGCGGGCGCCTGTTCATGGGCTGGCTGGCCGATCGGTTCACCAAGAAGTATGTCATGACCGCAACTTACGCTCTGGTTGCGCTCACTATTCCTCTGATGCTTCTCGTGAGGCCTGGCAGCAGTTGGGAACTCTATGCTTTTGCCTTGCTCTTCGGGTTTGGGATGGGGGCCGACTACATGTTGATCCCGCTGATGGCGGCTGACCAGTTTGGGGTGAACACCTTGGCGCGGGCCATGGCCATCATTCTGCCTACCGACACGATCGGCCAGACATGGTTCCCCTATATCGTCTCCCTCCTGCACCGCGCCTGGGATGGTTATAACAATGCCCTGATGGTGGTCTTCGCCATGGCGTTTATCGGCGCGATCGCAATCGCGCTGCTGCCCAAAAGCGGTCCGGAGGACGAGGAATCTGTGCCGGGGGCCGCTGGCGCCCCGGCGAAATGAGTTCTATTTCACGGCCACGGTGGCCCCTGCCTGGCTGCTGATCCCGTTGATCGTGAGCACCAACCTTGCGGTCTTGTTAGCGGCCGTTTCCGGAACTCGCGCGTTCACTTGCAGTAGCCCCGCGACCATTCCGGGAACGCCGCCCGCGTAGAGGACAGTCGCTGCCGTATCGGCAATTTCGACGGTGACCGGAGCGCTTTGTTGGGCCACTGCGCTCACGATCTGTCCGTCCAGACTGGGTGGCGACGTAACCCCTTCACCCGTTGCGTAGAAGATCAGAATGTCGTCCTGCTTGGCCGGTGTGGATTCGGTGTTGAGCGTATAGGCTTGGGTGGCCGGGTCGAAGTTGAAGGCTACTACCTGGCCGGTTCCTGAGCCTGAGGCCGTAAACACTCCGGGTGCGGACGGGCGTACGAGCATCGATTTCGCCGCGGAGAGCACAGCGTTGTACTCAACTTGAATCGACACGTTGGGGCGTAGCGCCGCGGCGTAGGGGATCATCGCGGCCACCTGCTCCTTACTCGTATAGATGATCGGCGCAGCGGTGTTATCGACCAGCACACGCGTACCCGCCAGAGTCGAGGCTATCGTTCCTCCGGCGGCTGGTGCAGCGAACGTCGTCAATATGTCGGGTCCGAGTCCGGTGCCAAAGATCGTGACCATCTGTCCCGGAGCCACCGAATCGCTCGCGTAGCTGGCGGCATTCACGACGGCATCCAGGACGGGCCCCGTGGGCCTGACGGTGAAAGTCAGAGGTGGCGAGTTACCGCCTCCGGTGCCAGCGTTGGCGACCGTGATGCTCAGGTCTCCGGGATTCTTCAACAGTGCCTCCGGCAGGACGGCGCTGACGACGTTCGAGCCGGCGAAGGTCGTCTTGAGATCCGTAGTGCCAGCCTTGACCACGCTTCCGGTGAAGAATCGGTCACCCTGGACGGTGACGGTAGTATCCTTCGCTCCTTGCGTGATCCGGCTGGGCCATAAAGTCGACAGTACCGGGACTCCCGGGCTCACTGTGAGCGTGACGGCCACGGTCTGGCTCTTTGTTTTGGCCAGCGGGGTGGCAATCGTCAGGGTGGCTTTGTAGCTTCCCGGCGCCAGTTCGCCGGGCGCTATCGTGAGGGTCAGTGGCGTGGTGGCCCCGAATCCAGGGAAGACAGCGCCACTCTTGGGGCTCACTGCCAGCCATGCGCCGCCGCTCACAGCTGCCGTAAACGCAATCACCGCGTCCGTTGTGGCCAGATTCACCGTGGCGGGTGCGACACCGGCGCCACCGCGTGTGTAGGCCAACGCGAGTGTCTTCGGCGTAACCGTGAGATCGGAGGGGGGCGCCTTCACGGTTAATGTCACGGGTACCGACACGGCCGATCCGGTGCTGGGTGTGACTGTGATGGTTCCGGAGTACGTGCCAACGGGTAGCGTTGTGGGGTTGGCGTTCACCTTTGCCGTCACAGGTACGGTGCCGCCCAACGGGCTTACCGTCAGCCAGAGGCCCGCATTGACCGTTACCAGCGCTGTGACACCGGCCGGCCCGGATATGGTCAGGTTTTGTGTAGCCGGCAGCTTGTCCCCAATTGTGTACGAAAAGGCTACGCTGGTTGGCGTTACCTTGAACGTGTTGGCGCCGGACTGCGCCGGCAATGCGAATACGCCCCCCATGAACAGAAGCATTAAACGAAGTACGAGAGACATACCGCTGTCTCTCTATCGGCTGACGGGTCCGGAAAACTTTAGAGAGACGACGTAGATCGTTCTGCTTCGCTGTGCGGAGAGGATGGGCGTTCCCGTTCGGCGGGCAGCTTGTCGAGTTCGTCGGGGAACAGGGCGTAGCCCGCGGGCGGCGGGAACATCGTCTGCAGGAGCTTGAGGCGTTTGCGCAGGAATCGCGAAGGTAACTGGCGCGGGCCGGGCTCCACGTCAATATCGCAACATAAGCCGTGGAGGAACAGCGTGAGGGTATCGGCAAACGACAGCCGCAGATAATCCTTGAAGAGCCGGGATTCCCGCGTGGCGGCCCGATGGCGCTCGATGAGAGCCTGTTTGGCCTGCCAGCTCTCCTCGTCCACCTCGCCGTGTGTCCGGCTGGCCAGTTCTTCCTTAAGCTGGGCCGCGTAATCGGTAAGCCGGTCAGCGGGAATCCGCTCGGAAGCCGCCTTCGCCAAGTGGTGATAGAACTCGTAGTGGTAGTCGCCCACTTCTAGTTCGTCCACGGCGAACGCTGCCACCAATTCCTCGCGCTCCCACCAACTGGTTGACCGCAGATAGCGTCCGTCGTCCGGCCGGTCGAAGGTGAGCACATGCTCAGTAGCGGTTACCGTCTTGGATTCGGCCCGCTCCAGGAACGGGACGAGCAGGACATGGATCTTGGGCAGCAGCGCCGCCACCGTGGCCGGAAGAGCCGCGACTGGGTCTTCCAAGTAATCACGGAGGTCTTCTTCGGTGAGCGGCGAGGCGGCAGCGAAGTAGGCGAACTGAGTGGAAAGCGGAATCATTTCCGGCGAAATCCGCTTTCGAAACTCGCCCAACGAGATGCGGGCAAGGTCGGGCTGAACAGGCATTCCCAACTCCGATTGTATCAGGCGGTCCGGCGAACGTCTCTAGAAAAACCAGCGCAAGCGGACGCCGAGGGTTCGCGGCTGGACGAGCCTCGTGCCGACAAACAGCGACTGGAAGTTGTAAAGAGCGGTGACGTTAGCCAGATTGGACGCCTGCACGGCAACCTCCCACTGACGCCGCTGTCCATCGGAGGAGTGCTGATATCCACCGGAAACATCAGTCACGATCCGCGGCAAGGTTCGGGGTGGCGCGCTGAGTAGATCGACGTAGGGGAGGAGGTCGGCGAAATCCGGGTCGGCCGCGACCTGTTGGGGGTCGGAGGGATTCGTGACTAGGCCCGAATCGTATCGTATTGAAATTGTGCTGAACCACCCGCGACGATGAGCGTAGCTGACCACTGAGTGCACCGCGAGGCTTTGATCGTGATCGATGAGAAACGGTCCCTGCGAGAGGGCCTCGACAGCGGAGTTGCCCAGAAACAGACCCCCGGTGAACGGAGGGGTGGTCACGGCGCGGTAATGCGTCGCCGAGACGGTCGCCGAAAAGCCCCGGATGGTCGGGAGAATCACGCGTCCTTCCACCGCGTTCACACGAATCCGCGCCAGCGACGTGGGAAAGACAACGGGTGTGTTGAACAGGTTGTTGTTGTCCTGCTGGTCCCAGCCATCCTTATGATAGTAAGCCGCATTCACGGCCAGGCGTCGGCCCAGGGACTGCTGGATTCCGGCTTCGTAGAAGTTTTGGCGTTCCGGCCGGATGAGGGCGAGGGCTCCACCCAGAATGGTGCGCACGGACGGGTCGACCAGGACAGCGGCTGCCTGGGAGTTACTGAGGAGGAGGTTCTCGTTGGGTGGGGGTTGGAAGGTCCGGTTGTAGGAGAGGCGGAGGACGGTACCGGTTTCGGGGAGGTGAAAGGAGAGTCCGAGACGGGGCTGGAACTGCTCGCCACGAGATAAAAACCGATACGAATCGTATCTTACACCAAGAGCAAACTGAAAGCGGCGCCAGCGGTAGTTGTCCTGGAAAAACCCGGATGCCAGGTGCCCGGTCTTTTGTTCGGCGAAACGGAATAACCCACCCCCGCGCGTGAGGTCGTAGGCAGTCAAAGCCGGGATATAGGTTTCGCCTTCCGGAGCGTTGAACTCCGGGCTCGTGATGCCGAAGCGAAAGAACTCGCGCACCGGAAAGCGCTGGTAGTCCATGCCAAACCGGACCTGATGTCCGCCGGAGACATGGGTAATGCGGGTGGCGATGTTTCCCGTAGTGAGCCGCCGGTCCTGCCAGGCCGTTACCGGTGTGTCCTGCGCCGAGTCGAAGAGAAGCGAAGAAGACGACCGGAGCGAGGCAGTCATGTCCAACGTGGTTCGAGGCGACAATGTATGGACCCATCCGATCAGGCCTGAGTAATCGCGGAGGAGTTGGCGCTGCGCCATCCCGGCTGCGTGTTGCGACCGCAGATTCGCCAATTGGAAGGCGGACCGCCCGGCCAAGGCCGAAAAACGGAGCGTGTGGCGGGGAGACGCCATCCAGTCCACCCTCAGAAATCCTCGTTCGGAATTTCCGCCGTTGTGCAGGTTCTCCAGCGACACCTGGTCCAGATAACGATTTGATTTCATCAGGTTAACCGATGCCGAATAACCCCACTTGCCGCGCTCGCCAGAAACCTGCGCGACGGTCGACAGAGTGTCGAACTGCGCCGCCGACGTCATGAGGGATCCGGCGACGGAACGGCCAGTACCCAACCCCGACTTCGTGGTGATGTTGGCCACGGCGGACACCTTGTTGCCGTACTCGGCCGGGATATTCCCGGTAAACAACTCGACGGTCTGCACGATATTCGGATCGATTGCATTGGCAAAGGCCCCGGTCAATTGGTCAGTGACCGGCATTCCATCGATGACGTACGTCATCTGGTTGTGTGCCCCACGTGGGTGGATGGCGCCGTTTGCGTTCTGCGCAAAGCCAGGAAATGTGACCAGAACCGCCTCCAGACCCCGGTTTCCGGCCTGCAAAGGCAGCCGCTCAATCTCCGCCTGATTCATTTGGGCGTAGGAACCGGTCTGGATCGGGTCGACCAAGGCGGAAATCTCCTGGACTGACACGACCACGGACTGCCGCTCGCCGGCCAACTGCAACCGCACCCGGATCTCGCGCAGCAGATTGTCGCGGAGGGGCACGGACTCTTTGTGGATGAGAAACCCCTCTTTCTCGACGGATAGCTCGTAGGTTTGCAAGGGAAGGTTGGCCAAGCGGAACCTTCCCTCGGCGTCGGTCAGGATGTTTCGCTCGAAGCCATTGACACGCTGGCTGAGGCGAACCACAGCGCCGGGAACGGCTTGAGTATTGGGGTCGAGAACGAGGCCGGCGAGGGAAGCGGTGGTTTGGGCGGTTAGGATGGCACGGAGGAAGAGGGCGAGAGTGAGGAGGAGGCGAAGCAGAGGAGAAACCATACTGAACAACCCAGAAAAAACCTGCACTATCTATATCAAGTTAGCTATGGTTAAGTCAACAATTTTCCGGTCACCTCGCGCTCCGAAAGATACAATGAAAGGGATTTTCTATGACACTGCCCGAGTCGGCCGTGGCGTTCCTGGCCGGTCAAGCTGCACGCGTTCGCCAGCTCAACAAGAAGAAGAGAATTGTCTTTCCGGAAGGGACGGACCCACGGGTTCGCGAGGCGGCGGCGCGCCTGGCGCAGGAAGGTCTCCTGGAGCCGGTCCTGCTGAGTCCCGCAACGGATCTGGGATCCGGGGTTGTGACCATCGACCCTGCCACTGACGGCCGGGCCGACAGGTACGCCGCACTGTTTTTTGAGCGGCGGCGGGCCAAGGGAATCACCCACGCGGAGGCGGGCCAGGCAGCGCGACGTCCGCTGTATTTCGGCTGCCTGATGGTAGCGGCCGGCGAAGCGGACGGCTTCGTGGGCGGCGCGGCGAACTCGACGGCGGACACGGTGCGGGCGGCGCTACAGGCGATCGGGACCCAACCACAGGTGAAGACGGTGTCCACGGTGATGATTCTGTGCGTTCGCAATCGGAGCTTTGGGCACGGTGGCGTGCTGGCCATTGCCGATCCGGCGATGGTCATCAACCCAACGTCCGTTGAACTGGCGGACATCGCGATGGCGACCGCAGCCAGTGTGAAGGCGTTGCTCGGGATCGATCCGGTGGTGGCGTTGTTGTCGTTCTCGACCAAGGGTAGCGGGAAGCACGCCGACTCCGACAAGGTGGTCGAGGCGCTGCGGATCGTGCGCGCGCGTGCCCCTGAGCTGCATATCGACGGAGAGCTCCAGGCGGACGCCGCACTGGTAGAAGCTATCGGGCGTTCCAAGGCTCCGGGCTCGACCGTCGCGGGTAAAGCGAACACGCTCATTTTCCCCAATATCGACGCCGCCAATATCGGCTACAAAATGGTGGAGCGGCTGGGAGACGCCACGGCGATCGGTCCGTTCCTTCAAGGCCTGGCGAAGCCCGCCAACGACCTGTCGCGAGGATGCTCGGCCAACGATATCTATGGTGCGGCGCTGGTGACGGCGCTCCAGGCGGAGGGTGCATCGCGTTGAGCGCCAAACTACCTTTCCGGCTGATTTATCACGAAGGTTATGACCTGAACCTGGGCGAGCACGTTTTCCCTTCGAAGAAGTACCGGATGATCCGCGGCCGCATGCTGGACGAAGGCTTCGCCTCCGACTGGGATTTCGACGTCCCCGAGGCCGCCTCGCCCGAACAACTGCTGTTAGTGCATGATCCGGGCTGGGTGCAGCGGCTGGAACGCGGAACGTTGACCTATGACGAGATCCTGCGGCTCGAAATCCCGTATTCCCGGCAAATGGTTCAGGCGTTTAAATTAGCGGCGGGCGGCACGATGCTGGCCGGAAGGCGCGCTCTGCGCGACGGAATTGGCTACAACATTGGTGGAGGCTTCCACCACGCCTTTCCGGGCCATGGTGAAGGATTCTGCGCGATTCACGACGTGGCCGTCGCCATAAGGGCGCTCCAACAGGAAAAGCTCGTCGATAAGGCTTTGGTCATCGATCTGGACAACCATCACGGCAATGGCACGGCGGCGATTTTCCATGGGGACAAGAGCGTGATGACGATCTCGCTGCACCAGTTCCAGAACTACCCACACGAGAAGCCGCCATCGACAATCGACGTGCACCTGGACGACGGCACGGGCGACACGGAGTATCTGAAAAAGCTGAGCGAAGTGTACCGTGTGGCACTGCCGGGCTTTAAGCCGGACATCGTTTTCTATGTGGCCGGCGCGGATCCCTACTGTGAAGACCAGTTGGGCGGCCTAAACCTCACCCTCGAAGGCCTCAAGCAGCGCGATTCGATTGTATTTGAAACATCGCTGACGCACCACGTGCCGGTGGCTGTGACACTCGCCGGAGGATACGCTTACAACGTCGAGGACACAGTCACCATTCACTTGAACACGGCCAAGGCCGCCGCGCAGGCGCTGACGGATATCGGTTACCGAAGCCAGCCGGCTGGCTCCGGATCCGGTGCGGCTTAGCCTTCGGCCTTGCCCACCAGGATGAGGGCGATTTTGGCGTCGCCGACCGCAGCCTTCAACACCCAGTCGTGCTCGCCCATCTGTTCGAGGCCCGGCGTGAAATCGCCTTCAATCAACCACATGCTGAGGATCGACGGGTGGGGGGTCCCGGAGACCTTGCGGGACATGTTCATCAGATCGTCGAACTTGGACACCGGGTTCACAGCTTGATCTGCAGCCGCAGGTGAAAGCACGAGGAAATCCCGCTGCGGTGCGACCCCTTGATGGTCGCCGTTGATGGGGAACATCGAAAAGCGCAACGTATAGACTCCGGCCTTGATGGGTTGGGCACGCCGGTCCGCACCTCCGTTCGGAAACCGAATGGCGCCGACCAAGGACCCGGGAGGCATGGTCTTCCAGGTGACATCGGATTCAGTCGTTGGCGACCCGGCCGGGACCTGTTTGCGGAACCACACTTC
>JAEUQD010000025.1 GCA_016789925.1 Bryobacterales bacterium
CACGGCATGAATGCCGCCGACGTCGTCGTCCCCCAACTCGGGGAAACCGAAGAAGACTTCAACCTCTTCTTCAACGCCTTCATAGAGGAGTTCAACCCGCAAGGCGCCGTCCAGCTCCTCATGGTCGAGCAGTACGTCTACGACCAGTGGCGTCTCCGCCGCTTCCGCCGCGCCGAGACCGGTTTCTCCGCCCAGGCTGCTGCCCGAGGCGAGGATTGCCGCATCACCCTGCGCTGCGGTCCCGACAACGAAAAGAATCCCTACAACTACAACGGCTACACCCGTCTCGGCATCAATCGCACTTGGTCGACGGAATGCGCGCGCGCACCTTCGATCACGACTTCTACACGCAGCTCCTGCGCAACGAAATGCGCCTCCGCAAGTCCGCCGCCGAGACCCTGAAGGCCATCCAGTCGTTCACCTACGAAGAGGGGCCGGACCCGGCGCCCGATGTGCAGAACGAACCCAAATCTCCCGTGGAATCAACACCACGGGACGCGAAACCGGAGCCCGGCACGTCGCCGGCAGCCTCCCCAAGGCCGCCGGACCTTGCCGGAACGTCCGAAAACGCTTCCGCTCAGGTGGTGAATAACTAAAATCTCTTAACCTTCACCGCTAGGGGTACACTCGACGTGTGTCTATACGTCCCCCATATCGCTGGGGCCGGTCCGACACAAGTCTACAGTCTCGGGACGATCAAGGGGGATGACGATGTCCAGAATAGTAATCCTGGCTTTGCTGGCCGCTTCTTGCCTGGCGGCGAAGCAACACATTATCGAATGCAGGCCGCCGAAAGATGCCAAGCCGGAAAAGACACCCGGGGGGCGCGATGTTTACACGGGCGTCTACATTGTCGATGGAGTCGTGAAAGGCTCCTGCGTCACTTTCAACCCCAAGGGCTCGATGGTCAGTGTGTCGTATTTGTCCGCGCCGTCCTCCGCCGATGCGCAGCCTTGCCCACCGGGAATACCACGGCTCGGGTGTGTTCCGGCCGGGGCGCGAGGCCCTTATGTGCCTTCCCAGGCGGAACATGACGCCCAACCCAGGTTGGCGCCAGCCGGTGGAGCGCAGCGAGGGACAGTGGCCTACCGGCCAACGGACCCCATCCGGCAAGTTGGCGTGAGCCTGGGAAAGATACCGGGTCCGGCGATGCGGATGGTCCTCACAACGTCCGAGGGTGGCTCGGTTTCCGGCCGGCTACAGGGGAAGGCGCCCGCCGGCAGCCGCCTCCTGATTAAGGATGCGGAGGGCCGCATCGTATCGGAAGCAGCCGTCAATCCGTCCGATAGCAGCTTCGAGTTCTCCGGGCTAGCTAGGGAGCCGTGTTGGGCAGGACTTCACCGCCTGTCTGCAGGCTCCAGGCGCCGCCGAACTTTGCAGCGCTCCGGGAGCACTCCAATCCCTGTTTCCGCCGCCCGCCAGATAGTGGACCCTATCGTGCCGACGGATTCTCGTACCAGACCAGACCGAGTCCCGCGGTCTCTTCTGTCGTCACCACATCCAGGTCCCCGTCCGCGTCGAGGTCCAGAAGTTCCATCAGGTCGTACTTGACGCCTTCGGGACCGGCGATGTCGTGGAACGTCTTATGCCTCAATGAGTACCAAATGACACCTGAGCGAGGCCCGGTGGCCGCCTCAGCCGAGTAGAGAAGGTCGGGATGGCCATCCAGGTCCACGTCGGCCACCCGGACCGCCTTGGCCGTACCCGTCAGATCTCCTGGGAAGGAAACCGCTTCCGTGCGCCAGCGGGTCCCCGCCTTGTCCAGGCGGTAGTGGATCTCGATGTCGTTCGGCTTCACAGCGGCAGCTACATCCCGAAGACCGTCTCCATCCACGTCCGCGACATCCAGAAACATCACTTCACGCCCCGCCGAACCGACCGCGATCTCCGGCCACGGCTTGGTGACATCGCCCGGGTTTGCCAGGAAGAAGACACCGGATCGCGGTCCGCGGCGGTCGGAGAACAGAATGTCGGAGTCGCCGTCGGCGTCCATGTCGATGGGAAGAACGGACATGATCCAACCCACCGGGCGGAGCGGATGCCAGCGCCAGGCGGCGGTGTCCCGGGCGTTGGCGGGAATCTCAAACCAGCCCAGCGCCGCGCCGGGACCTTTCCCTGCGGCGACGACGTGGTTGCTCCAGGGAGCGGCGAACATCCATTGCATCAGGTTGGCCGCGGCGGGAATCGCGGTTGTCGTCCAGGCGCTGGGGTCGAAAAAACGGTCGGGATCTTTGGGCGCCCAGTGGACCTGGAGGGAACGCGTGTTGCCTTCGGCCGAGGAGACGACGTCGAAAGCGAGGTCGCGGTCCAGGTCGGCGAAGACGGCGTCCTCCGGCGAAGCGACTTTCCCTACGGTCACCGCAGGCCAGGGCCGGCGCGCGTCGACCCGCGAGGGATTGAAGTAGACGCGAATGAGCCCGCCCTCTTCCCAAGCCGTGGCGATGTCGGGGCGGCCGTCGGTATTGATGTCGATGAGGCGGACCCCGTCAGCGCCCCGGGACGAGTCATCAATCGTATACCGCGTCCAGGGTTTGCCCAGCAGGGCAGCGGCCAGCAGCAAGGCGACGAACACGGCCCTATTCTACAAGCGATAGAGCATCCAGTAGACGACTACGCCGGTGATGGATACATACAGCCAGATGGGAAGCGTGATCCGCGCGATCTTCCGGTGCAGAGCGTACTTGCCGGCCCAGGCACGGCGGAGCGTAATGATGGCGAGTGGAGGCACGGCGGCGGCCAGTACCGTGTGGGTGAGCAGAATCGCAAGGTAAACCGTGCGGATGGTCCCCTGCTTTTGGAAGCGGACCGAGCCCACCTGGAAGTGGTACACCAGGTAGCAGACCAGGAAAAGAACGGAGGTGGCGAAGGCGGCGAGCATCACCTTGCGGTGAGCCTCTTTGCGCCCCTGACGAATGAGAATGTAGCCTGTCGCTAAGAGGATGGCGGCGGTGGCATTGAGCGCCGCGTTAACAGTCGGAAGATGCAGCACCTCCTAATAGAGTAGCCGGGTGGCGCATCGCGTTGCTTTATAATTCGAATAGAAAGGGGCCCGCATGCTTCGACGCACGTTTTTGCCGGTGCTCGCTTCGCCCGTCCTGTTCGGACAGGAGGCGCAGAAGGGTCCGCAACCCGGTGAGATCAAGGTCTCTGTGAACGAGGTGATCGTTCCGGTGACGGTGACCGACGAGAAAGACCGGTTCGTGTCGAACCTGGAAGAGAAGGACTTCACCGTTCTGGAAGAGGGCAAAGAGCAGAAGATCATCTATTTCAACCGCGAGCGCAACCAGCCGGTGGTTGTCGGATTTCTGCTGGACGTGTCGAATGCGAGCCGGATGCACTGGAAGACCTTCCAGGAGGCGTCGCTCGACCTGGTGCA
>JAEUQD010000052.1 GCA_016789925.1 Bryobacterales bacterium
TACCGTACGGAAGAAAGTACGGACGCAGACGCTGTGGGGAAATTTGAAAGAGCGAACGGTAACCCTATCCCAAAGGCTTGTGCACATTACATTAACACAAGGACACTATCGATTAAATTAAAATTTTTTCTCAATGATTCGCCCGGGGGACAGTCAGTTTGCGCTACGGCTCGTAGGTTTGCGTCCACGGGCAACACGGGCAATCCGCCCCTAGCCACCGTCCAAAACTTTCGCTACACTTTCAGCGGAGAAGATCTGAATGTGCTGTACTCTGCGACGACGGGACTTTCTTTCTTTGGCGGGAGTAAGCGCCGCGGGCGTGATGGCTCCTTTGCCGGTGGCTGGCACTTCTTGGGCGCATGACTTGTGGGACCCCCAACGGCCGCTGGTGTCGCCTGGCAGGCCGGTCCGCATCCAACCCATCCTGATGTATTCTCTCCCCAAGCGGAAAGAGAAGACCTCGTGGAAGTCATGGGGAGGCATCCAGACCGAAGAGGCCGTGGAGCAGGAAATGGGCCGCATTGCCGAAGAACTGAAAGCCCTCACCGCACGCGCGGAGTTTCCGCTGGAGGCGCTCCCGGTCCGTAAGGTCACCAGTGTGGACGAAGCAGCCAACGCCGGAGGATCCGCCGCCGATGTCGCGATCATCTATCCGGCGACAGGTTCAGGGAACATGCTGCGTGCCTGCATCCCCGCCAGCGGCAACGCCGTCATCTTTGTGCGCCACCGGTCCGGCCCCGTTTATTACTGGTACGAGTCGCTCAGCGTGCGGTATCTCAAAACGCATCGGGCAGGGGTGGCGAAGGTCACTGGCGTTGACGCACCCCGGCTTTCCGTCGACGACGTCGTAGTGGACGACACCAACGAGTTACTCTGGCGGCTGCGGGCCTACTATGGAGCGGTCAACTTCATCGGGTCGCGCATCGTCAGCCTGGGTGGACCGCAGGGGAAATACGCGCCGGATGCCGTGCAGGTGGCGCGGGACCGCTTCAAGCTCGACATCGTCGACATCGGGTATGGGGACTTCGAGAGCCGGATTCGCAGCGCGTTGGCTGACCGCGCACTGATGGCACGCGCCGAGCAGTGGACGCAGAACTACCTCGCCTTGCCCGGGACGGCGCTGGAAACCGACAGGCACTTTGTCGTGAACTCGTTCGTTTTGTACGGACTGTTCAAAGACTTGATGCGCGAGCACAACGCCACGGCGTTCACGATCAACAGTTGCATGAATACGATCATGCCGATGGCCGACACGACGGCGTGCCTGACGCTGAGCCTGCTCAACGACGAAGGGCTGCTCGCCTTCTGCGAATCGGACTTCGTCATCATCCCGGCCGGCATTCTGTTGCGGCACATCGCGCAGAAGCCGGTGTTCCTCCATAACTCGACGTTCCCACACCGCGGTATGGTGACGTGCGCTCACTGCACGGGACCGCGCCGGATGAACGGGTCGCGGTACGAACCGGCGCACCTGCTCACTCACTACGAATCGGAGTTCGGCGCAGCGCCCAAGGTGGAGATGCCGAAGGGCCAGGAACTCACTTTCATCGATCCGGAATACGCCACCTGCCGTTGGGTGGGCATCCGGGGGGTGGTCGAGGACAACCCCTTCTACGAGATCTGCCGCTCGCAGCAGGACGTCCGCATCCTGGGCAACTGGAAAGACCTCCTTAACGAGGTACGCGACTCGCACTGGGTGATGGTCTACGGCAACTATCTCAAAGAACTCGCCTACGCAGCCCCCCATATCGGGGTCACGTGGCACGCGGTTTCGGACGCTTAGTTGGCCTTGAGGGCAGCGAGGTGCTCAATGAAATGAGGCACCACGCGCGAGTATTGGGTGAAGCCTTTACCCCAAGCCGCGCCATCGCGCTTACCGGCCTCGGTCATGGTTTCGAGAGCACCTTCGGTGCCGCGGATGAGCACCTCGCGCAAGCGCGGATCGTTGGTGCGCCGATGGGCAAAGACGATGCCGTCAAACAGCAGGAAGTTCGACCAGGCCCCGGACGAGGACTTCGGACAAGAGGTGTAGCGGAAGCCCTTCACCTCAGGCACCCACATGTCGTTGACGAGGAAGTGTGCGCCTTTGACGATCGAGTCAGCAACGCGCGCCTCATTGGTGGCTTCGTAGTAGTGGCGCAGTCCGGTGAGCAGAACGCCCACCATGAAGCCGGCATTGCCTTCGTGGCGCGGCGTGCAGAAGCAGTGGCCAGGAACCATCTGGCGCTTCCAACCGCCGTTGGGCGTTTGGCGCTCTAGCGTGCGCTCGACAATCATCCTGGCTGCGTTGAGATAGTAGGGATCGTTTGTGGCGTTGTACGCGGTCATTGTCAGGATCAAGTGCCAGCCGGGCTGGCGGCAGTTATTGAAGTCGTAGTTCCGCGTGAAGTAGCTGTTGTAGCGATCGGCCGTCTTGAGGGCGGTTTCATACGAACGCCGGTCGCCGGTGAGGAAGTAGTAATCGAGGTGACCCTCGATAAACGTATGG
>JAEUQD010000054.1 GCA_016789925.1 Bryobacterales bacterium
AATTTGCGGCCGCTCCACGATTTGCTCCGGCCAAAACGACGTGAGCCCGCCCTTGTTGCCAAAGAACATCTGGCCACGCCGGGACCGGCACGCGACCGGAAAACCTTCGAAGGCGCTTCCGGCCAAGCCGTCGGCCTCATAGTAGTTGGTGAAGGTCTTCGAGCGTGGGTTAAAACGGGATAAGCCGCCGGCGGTGGCGACCCATAGGTTCCCATTGCGATCTTCGAGCATGCTGCTGACGGCGCTGTCCGGCAATCCCTCGCGCCGGTCATACGTAGTGAACTGCTCGCGCTCGCGATCAAAGCGCAGTAGTCCCCTTGTGGAAGCCACCCATAGCACGCCCGAGCGATCGAGGGCCAGGAAGCTATCCTCGGCGATCCGCTTACCCGTCGTAACAAGAAAAAGCGAGTCTTTGCGCTCCAGCGTTCCCCTTTCGAGATCGAGCGTATAGGCGACGAAACGTCCGGTCGCCGGATCGAAGCGATGAAGTTTGCCGCCGGCCAGCCACAGCACTCCGTTCGAATCCTCAACCATCGCGCGGATATCGGCTGGCGAGGGATCCGCCGGGTCGCCCTTCCAGGAACGGAAGCGGCCGGTTACCGGATCCTCACACCGGTTGAGGCCATCGCCAGTTCCGGCCCAGAGGGTACCTTGATGGTCAACCACCAAGCTGTAAACGGTATCGTGGCTCAGGCTTTGGGGATCGCCGGGGTTGTACCGAAAGGCGGCAACCCGCCCGGTACGCGGATCATACCGTTTCAATCCCCCGCCATACGTCCCAAACCACATGTTGCCGGAGCGATCCTCAACCATTGAGATCGTGTAGGAGAGGTTCGCCAGATCGTGCGCAGGCTTCCTGAAAAAGCTGTACTCTCCGCTGTTGGCATCGATCCGCGTGACTCCGAGGGTGCTGCCCACCCAGATGTTCTCCCGGGCGTCGGTATACACGGCCTTCACGAAGGTCTCCAAAAGGCTCTGTGGGTTGCCGGGCCTATGGATATAGCGCTTGAACGGCAGCGGTCTTCTTTCGAAGCGGTCGAGTCCGCCGCTCCCCATGCCCACCCAGATACTTCCTTCGCGGTCCTCGAATATCGCCTTGGCAAAATCCTCGGTGATGCTCTCCGGATCGAGCGGCGAGTGGCGGTAACGCACGGCGTTCCGCCGGCTTCGATCAATCCTGACGAGTCCGCTAACCCTCGTCGCCAGCCATAGGTTGCCATCGGCATCTTCGTGGATGGCCTCCACCCCGCTGAGCCGTATTTCCTGCGGACTCGGTTCCTCGAACGAATGAAGCGTGAGCCGCCGGGTCCGGCGGTCCCAGGAGGCCAGGCCGTTACCGTACGCGTAAACGATCCAGAGGACGCCGGCGTGGTCCTCCAGCGCCCTGACCGTGCGGGAATCGGCCGCATGCAGGCGGATTCGCTCCGTCACCTTTTCCGCGCGCCGGTCGAAGGCGTCCAGACCCGCCACCGTGCACACCCACAACGTGCCCTCCCGGTCCTCGTACGTCGATCTCACCAGCGGGCTGCTGAGACTATCCGGATCAGCCGGATCATGGGCGTAGTGGCGGAAGGCCCCGGTCGCCGGATCCAACCGGTGCAGGCCGGTCGCGGTGGACAGCCACAGGACCCCGGTCCGATCCTGGCTTATGTGACTGACCGGTCCGAGGACGCTGTGCGGACCGTTGCGATCCGTCGAGAAGCGGGTCGTGGTCTCCGTCGTTGGATCGAACCGGTCGAGAGATTCGTTGGAGCTAAACCCAGAGAAACCCGGACCGGTCCTTGAAGATTGTATAGATAAACCCCCCTGCCGGGTAGTTTGGGTGAGCCGGATCGCGAGTGTAGGATTTGAACTGGTAGCCGTCGTACCGGTTCAGCACGCCCGTGGTATTGAACCACAGGAATCCCTGATCGTCTTGAACGATGAGACGGATCTGGCCGGGGGACAAGCCGTCCTTGCGGGTCAAATGGGCGAAGCGGATGTCGTTGCCCTCGCTTACGGCGAGTCTCACCAACGTAGGCTCCGCTGCGCTCAGAGCAGCGGCAAGCTGGAGAAAACACAGCACCGCCGCGCCGCTTCGGATCCGGTGTTTCGGGCAGGGGCTCCGCCTGAATCAATCTCCGCCGCCCCATTTCCGGCTGAGTTGGCGAGGCCAGGAAATCGCCGCTCGGCAGGTTCGGCGCCGCGCTGTCTTGTCATCCAGGACCGTCTCCCTTAAATAGGCACCCTGGTTTAGTCGACGACTTGGCAGAGAAGTATAGCATGGGTAATGCCACGGAGGCTTAGCTTAGCTTCGTGCAAAGTGACGCCGGTGCTCGTCATCTGCTTCGGCACTTGCCTGCGCGCGGTTGAGCGCTTTGCAGCTAACAGAGTAGTTTATGCGGTTTTACGTATTCCTTCAGCGGGCAATCTTACACCAATGCAGGGAGGTATCTGGCAACCGCCGTGCTACATCACGTGTAGAACCCGAACGCAAGCAATCACAAAAGCAATATCAGCCCCGGAATCGGAACAGGACGGTAAGTCTCGGGAAGCTGCTGCTATATCTTGCGAAGGCGTGGTTCGGAGAGAATGCGAGGCATTGCAACTATGAAAAAATGCGATACGAACCGATTTAAGGCATTGCTGATCGCCAAGCGGGATGAGATCCAGGGCGGATCTTGCCACCGTGAGGACATCTGGATTGTCCCATCGAACGAATTGATTGAGACCGTGCAACTCGCCGGTGAACGCGACCTGGCGGTCCGCACGTTGGAACGCGAGACGAAGTGCCTCGCGCAGATCGAAGCGGCATTGGAACGTATCGAGGACGGCGAATTTGGGATTTGCCTCGAATGCGAGGAGCCAGTCTCGCCCAAACGCCTCGCTGCCGTCCCGTGGACTGCATATTGTTTGCAATGCCAGGAGTGGCACGACAGGCGAGAGTCGGCGCATCGCTACGAACCGCAGCTTGCGGCATAAAGTGGCGCAGTCGCCTGTGAATCGATGATGGGGGCGATGTGTGCGGAGATTCAGGCGATTTCGTCGCCATCGAAGCCACATCGCGACCAACCTCCCCAGACTGGCTTTTTTTGGAAGTCAAGAAGACATTTGGCATCAATCAGATGCCAGCGTTCGGCGTGCGATATCAAATCGCGCGCCGTTTTGTGTCCAGTATGAGAGCGAATCGCCGCCGCGGAGCAATGGTCGATGAACGCCGGCCGCACCGTCTTCTCCAATTGATTCGCGCACGCCCCAGGCTGGGAGTTCCAAGTGGCAAGCTCAATCACATGGGCATTCGCGGCAAGGTGGCGCGCTCTACTCCGGCCGACGCCAACGAGCGCCACGACTGGCGCATCTCCGACCACTCATCCTGACCGCCATCGATTCGGCGAAAGCGTACCCGGACAGACTGCGGCACGTCAGCTATGCGCCCCTCATTCCTGCCCTTGGCGGACACGCATGGCCACCGCCACTTTCTGCGCGCTGACAGCATTGCGTGTCTTCTCGAGCGTAGTAACTAGAGAATTGACCGACAACCGCTTCACGACCGGTGCTACCAGCCACTGCAGGGAAGCCGGGATGTCTCGAGTCAGAGTCATTGCTTCGATTTCGAGATAGACTCCACCGTCGCGCTGCTCGAACCTTATGATGCTTTGAATTCGCCACATGAAACCGTCTCCAGTGTCGGGCGGCAGAAGACGCTCGGACGCCTGCCGAAAATGTTGAATCTGCTGGACGCGGGTAGCATCGACCACGGTGTATCCGCGGCATGCGTCGACCATTCCTTCGTGAGCTTGAAACCAGGCTTGTATCGCCGCGTGGACGAAGAGTACGCGACGCTGCCAGATCATGGAGAAGGCCCGCTTGTTCCCCTTCGCAGCATGCGACTTGGAAGCCGCGACGACGGGCTTATATATTTCGCTGTACCGATCGTAGTCATCAACGACGGCAAGGAAGCTTGCCATGGTGGCGCCGGGAAGGAAAACGGCGCCGATCCAATGGTGGATGGCGCCGTGGGGCACGGGGTGCACTCCGTTGTCCAAGAGAGGCGCTACGACCGTCTCGCCGCGCCTGACACGCTGGGCGCGGTCCGCCGACTCATCGATCCATAAGAACGATTCCTTCGCTTCCAGCCTCGACTCCATGCGCACCCTGGCGTCACGCGCGTAATCCTGCCACGCATTGAGGGTTGCGCTTCGGAGTTCGATGGCACCCGCCGCCGAGGCGGTGCCCAATAGGACCACCGCGAGTGCGAGAATCTTGCACGTCTGCGTCGCGGGTGAAAGTAGTTTAGTCGGTGTCATGCCTTTCGGGCGGCAATTGTCGAGCCACATTCCTGAATTCACGTCTCAGTTGAAAATGCACGCCTTACTCGATTGCCTTGAAGTATCAGAGCCGAGACGCTACCGCCATTTTCGGCGTCTGCCGAGGCACTCGGCGCCAATCAATCGGCCTCTGAAACCGCGGCCGGCGATCGAGAAACACGCAGGCGACAAGTTCTGGGGCCAATCGGGAGTGGCGGATTCCACCAGCCTAATGAATGGCCAACGAACTGCATTCAGGAGTCAGAGAGGACTACGTAGATGCCCACTATGCACGCGCCCTGGAACCCGGCCGAAGTCGTTAAGGTTCTCCTGATCAGTTCGCCTCACAAAAGTCACCATTCGCTTCGACAGATTCTTCAGCACTCAAACTGGCATCTCCATTGGGTGTCCACGTGCAATGAAGGCTTCGCCTACCTCAGTAACAACGACACTGCGGTCGTGATTTGCGAACGGGATCTGCCGGACGGAGACTGGAAACTCGTGCTCAAGAGGTTCGACAGTCTGCGCATGCCGCCGAACCTCATCGTCACATCGAGGTTGGCCGACGACGAACTCTGGGCGGAGGTGCTCAAACTGGGCGGCTATGACGTCCTCCCGCAGCCGTTTGACGCGCAGGAGGTCTTTCGAGTTGTCCGCCTGGCGTGGCATGAGAGGAAGATGCGCGTCCAGGGCTCGGCAGCATGTAAACGCGCGCCTGAGCCAACTCGGGCCAAGTCTCGCGCGGCGACCTAATTGCACACCAACACCGGCACCCACGAGCAAGACGCGGAGCGCTGGAATCGTCCCCGCTGACAGATGAAGGACGCAGAGAAGATCAGCCGGTATGCTCGCCATTCATGCCGCCACCCGCTATCAGCACGACCACAGACCGGGGACCGACGCGATAGGTTCGTTCCCGAACGGGTTGCTCCGCATTCCAGTCGCAAATCTCATGCGGCGGATCCAGTGCAGTATCGATCCACCGCCGCCAGGTGTCTCTAGCGTCCCTCAACGGGGGAAGTTCGAAGTCGAGAGCCTCCCAGTATGCATTCAGAATGACGTGCACGAATACCCCTTCGGTCTTCAGTTCCCCGCCGATTGCGATGCTGTGCGAGAAACGCGACCAGTCCGGCTGATTGAGCTTTACGCCGTGCCAGGCGTGCTGTTGTTCGCGAAGAACCTGGCTCAAGCTCACGCGGCGGCGTTCATGTTCGACGTCTCGGATCACGCGGCGCTGAATCAGTAACGTCACGAACCGGAGCACATCCGCATGCTTGGACCTCAGATTCCAGTCGAACCAACTCGTGTCGTTATCCTGGCAATACGCGTTATTATTGCCGTGCTGAGTACGCCTCACCTCATCGCCCATAACAAACATAGGCACACCACCCGACAACATGACGGCTGTGAGGAAGTTCTTAACTTGGCGAGTACGAAGTTTTTCGATTTCGGGATCGTCCGTGGGGCCTTCGAAGCCGCAGTTCCAGCTTCGGTTCTCCTCACATCCGTCGCGATTGTTCTCGCCGTTGTCTTCGTTGCGCTTGTGATGGTAGGAGACGACATCGTTGAGGGCGAAGCCGTCGTGGCACGCGACGAAATTAATGCTCTGCTCGGGTTCCCGCTCCTTTGGACCATAGATGCTCGGGCTACCAACCAGACGATCGGCCGCGCGCCACACAGAATCCTCCGCGCCCCGGAAGAAGTCGCGCAGGTCGTCGCGAAAGCGGTCGTTCCACTCCTTCCAACTGTCGCCCACGAAACTGCCGACCTGATAGAGCCCGGCCGCGTCCCAGGCCTCCGCAATCAATTTCGTACCCGCCAGCACCGGATCGGACTCGATGTCCCAAAGCACCGGAGGATTCGACATGACGGCGCCGGATGAATCTCGGGCCAGGATCGATGCAAGGTCGAACCGGAAGCCATCGACGTGCATCTCACTTACCCAGTAGCGCAGACTGTCCACAATCATGCGTCGAATCGCCGGATGGTTTGCGTTCAGCGTGTTGCCCGTGCCGGTGAAGTTCGCGTACTGTGAACGGTCTTCGCACAGCAGGTAGTAAGCGGGATTGTCCAGGCCACGGAAACACTGTGTCGGTCCATCGCTCCCGCCTTCCGCCGTGTGATTGAAAACGACATCGAGAATGACCTCTATGCCGCTCCGGTGCAGCGCTCTCACCATATCCCGAAACTCATCTACCACCCCCATCGGATCCTCGCGAGAGCTGTATGCCTGGTGTGGCGCAAAAAAGGAGACCGGCGAGTAGCCCCAGTAGTTGGTCTTGCCGGCGGGCGCATCCTGAGCATCGAACTGAAATACCGGTAGCAACTCGACCGCGGTAATTCCCAAGTGCTTCAGATAAGGAATCTTCTCGACCAGTCCTGCGTATGTGCCGCATTTCGATTCCGGAAGCCCAGAGCTGGGATGCGCCGTAAACCCTCGCACATGCATCTCGTAGATGATCGTTCGCGACCACGGCCGCTTCAACGGTTTATCGCCTTCCCAATCATAGGCATGCGGGTCGGTAACCACGCTCTTCATCGCAGTTGCCGTGTTATCGCCCTTTCGACACGCGGCCTCCCGGCTATAGCTCTTCGGGACGACAATCGCGCGGCCATATGGGTCGAGAAGAAGCTTGGACGGGTCGAACCTCAACCCGCAAGCGGGCTCGAACGGTCCGTAAGCCCGGAATCCATAGATCTGACCCGCTTCGACGCCGGGCACGAATACATGCCAATAGTGATATGAACGATTTCCGAAAGGGTCGATCGGGATGACGCGGGAAGGGCGAGCGTCGTCCACCCGATCGAAAAGCAGCAGCTCGATTCTAGCCGCACTCCTCGAAAACACTGAGAAGTTCGCGCCGCCGCGGGCCAGCGTCGCTCCTATCGGATAGCTGCGGCCAGTTGGGGCCGGGTTCTCGACAGTTTGACTTTCTTGAGACACGCAGGGGCCGGAGCACATTTAGTTCCTTTCCGCCCGCTAACGCTCGATTGCCACCCGCTCCCCTGCTTCGGCACGTGATGAGAACACGCGCCGAAACAGTTCGGCGAACGACGACGGCGGTGTCTTTAAGCTATTGGTGCCAAACGGCAGCAAAAGTGGATTCCTGGGTGCCACTCGTTATGGCGAATTGAGTTACTGAGCGTCACACGGGAGAGGCAAATGCTATGGTAATCCGCATCTTGTCAGCGCTGATTGTACTGTTGCCTTGCACAGTATCACGGCCGTTTAGCTTGGTTGCCCAGTCTGACCGGCCGCCATGGTCGGCTTACTCCGAGGAAGATCCTTCGCGCCGGGAGCTCTTGGTCCAGGGCAGGATTGGGGCGGGCAATTCGGCAATGCATGGTTGGACCATCGAACTCCTCGCGCTTCCGGGCGGAGATACGAGAGAAGCGATGCCGTGGGGGAATGGCGCCTTCGAGTTTCGCGGCGTGACGCCGGGTGAATACAGACTCAGCGTGAGGGACGCTGGGGGACACGTGCTGCACGAGGAGGCGGTCTCGCTGCATAGGATGGATGAAACGCTGGCTATTACGGTGCGAGCGGACAAACTCCCTCAAGGCAGGCCCGCGGACCCAATTTCCATTCAGCAGCTGCAGCACACTCCCCCGCGTAAGGCTATGAAGGCGTGGAGAATCGCCAAATCGGCACTGGAAAAGCGGCAGATCGACCGGGCAGTGGATCATCTGAAAGCGGCGATCGCCGTCGATCCGGCATTTGCCGACGCATACAACGATCTGGGCACGGCGTATTTCCATCTGAACCGGTATGAGCAGAGCGCCGAGCACTTCCAGAAGGCGATTGACCTCGCCCCCACTCACCGGCAGGCAACCGACAATCTGTGCCTCGTACTTATCAAGTCTGGACGCTATGCGGAAGCAGGACAGGCGGCAGGCCGGATCCTGAAACGCGGTGGCGGCTCGGCAATGGTGCACTACGCCGCGGCACTGGGTTTGATTTCCGAGTCCGGCAGCCCAATCGAGACGATGAATCACCTGCGTGCCGCACAGGGACAGATACCCAATGCGCACCTTACTGCTGCACGGATTTTGGCAAATGCCGGGCGCCGCGCCGAAGCCGCTCGCGATGTGGAAGCATACCTGCGCGCCAAGAGTGGAAGCGCCAGGCGGGCGGAGCTTGAAGCATGGCTGGCCGAGCTCAGGAAATAGGTTGGTCGAAAGACGCGATCTTTCAGATCCAGTGGAATTCTGCTTCATCCCACGTCGTTGCCGGGCCCGAACGGAGTCGGCCAGATCGGCCCCGAAGCGTTCCGCTTTGCCGATTGGCTGGCCGGGGCTGGTCAGAGGATCTGGCAGGTTCTGCCGCTCCGCCCGACCGGATAAGGCGACTCGCCCCACCAGTGCTTCTCCGCGTTCGCCGGCAGTGCGGTACTCGAATCATGGGCGATCTGTCCATATGCGTGGCCAGCGACAGCTCCGATGTTGCCAGTCATCCCATCCTCTTTCGCACCGACGTGGTCGCCGGTGCGCCGTGATTAAGATAAGTGGCTTTTGTTCGCTTCCATGACGGGCCTGCGGATTGCATGGGCCGGCATCCTGTCGATGCCTTATGTGATTCTGTCCGGAGCAATGCCTGCCGAAAAGATCGGCATATATATGGGAATCCTTAACTCTTTTATCACGCTGCCGGAGATTATCGCTTCACTCGCGTTCGGATGGGTCATGAACTGGCGTCAGGCACGCCGCACATGCCAGTACTGTTTGCGCTTGTCACATTAGGAACTCCTTTACTGAATCGTTCTAGCAACTGCTTCTTTCTCGAATGCAACTATGGTTCCCGAACTCAGGAACAATAAGTCATACCGCAAGCACTACCGCAAGCACTACCAATAGTGGAGTTACACGAGTCTACTTCCAACTTCGGTCCACTGAAGACTCGTCAGGTGCCACCGTCAGATGTCAAGCCTCGGCATTGGCGCGGTTGCATGGAACGCCGGGCGGCTCTTTCCCACTCACAGCGGCTGTTGAATCCGCATCCTTGGCGGCAGGGCAGATCTTGCAACGCGAGGGTGAGCAATATTTCCAGGTCGTCGGTCGTCGGACGCTGCGCCCAACCAATTCTCGGCGCTTGACGCCGGCACGTGCCGAAACCGTTCGGCGAACGACGGCAGGGCCGTTGCCAATCTATTGATTAGAAACGGGAAAGCGAAGTGGTTGGTCGCGTGCCACTCGTCACGGCGAGGTTGAACATGGACTTAACGCGAGTCGCAATCCTGGCGCTGGCGGCGGCTGTCGCCGCTTCGTTCGCCCAAACGGGCCCGGCTAAGACCGAAGTGGGGAGCGATGAGAACGCGCTTCGGTCACACCCCGAGGCTCAGGCACAATCGCGGACCGAGCTGATTGAGTCGGCACGAACGGAAAAGGAAGCGCACCTGACGCCTTGGGCTGAACCGAAAGCGCAGCGCGTCATCGAAAGAGCTCAAAACAGCTTGCCCTACCGGCTCCTCACCGGCGAAGCCCATGGGTTCGCCGCATCGTTCGGCAACATGGTGCCAGGCTCAGGCTTCGCTATCGGACCGACGTACACGAAACCAATCCAGGACGGCAAGCTCATCCTTCGTCTAGACGCGCGCGCCGCCATCAACCAATCGTATGGCGGACGACTGGAGGTTGCAGTGCCGCGTCTGTTCAGCGATCACGCGTTTGCAACCTTTAGCACACAGCACCGCAACATCTCGGAAATGCCGTACTATGGCCCTGGACCGGATTCGACCAAAACCGGACGCAGCAACTACCGCCTGGAAGAGACGAATGTCGAATTGCGCCCCGGTGTGCGTGTCTTCAAGGGGCTGAGCGCCGGCCTGATCGGGTCATACCTCGCGGTCAACACCGGCACTGGACATTCCACACGCTACATTTCGACAGAAGAGCAGTTCGGTCCGGCTGCCGCTCGCGGCATCGACCGGCAAACGAACTTCTGGCGCGGGGGAGGCTTCGTCGAATACGACTGGCGTGACCAGACCTCCTTCCCAAGCAGCGGCGGCAGGTATTCGGCGCAGTACGTCCGGTACCTCGACAAAAATCCCGGCGCTTACAGCTTCCTGCGGCTGGATTTGGACGCATCGCAGTATATTCCGCTGTTCAACCGGACGCGAGTTATCGGTCTGCACGGATCGACTTCGCTAACCTCGGCTGGTAAGGGGCAGACCGTGCCCTTCTATGTTCAACCCACACTCGGAGGTTCGAACACACTGCGCGGCTACCGCTTCAACCGGTTTTATGGCGACAACTCTGTCATGGTGAACGGTGAGTACCGTTGGTTCTGTTCGCCCACTCTGGATATGGCCGTGTTTGCCGACGCAGGAAAGGTCTTCCAGCGTTGGGAGCAGTGGAACCTTCACAATCTCGAAAGCGACGTTGGCTTTAGCGTGCGCTTCAAAGGACGGTCGGAAAGACCCGTATTCAGTGTGGATACTGGCTTCAGCCACGAGGGATTTCAAATATGGTTTCGCGTAAACACCAACAACTAACAATGCACGGCGCTCTTCTCGTTGCCGCAATTGGCGTTGCCGGAGCACTGGGCCAACACGGGTTCGCACAAGAGCATGGCAGGAAGTTCTATCCTGATGATCCATTGTGGCGGGAACCGCCGCCACGGACTGTCAGCGGCATTCCAACCAGGGACGTCGACCACGTTTACGACTTCCTGGACAGCTCATATGTTGCTCCTCGCCGCGAAGGCAAGGCCGCAAAGCGTGGGCTGCACTCTGCGCTTGATGTGAACACGCTCGGCGAGGTCCCTGACAGCGCGTGGTACACAAACCGGCACGCATTCCACACGATGTCGATTGCCGACCTCCAGCGCGGGCCGGGTAACACCTCGCCGCCCGACCCCAGCCACCCCTGGCACATCACGGCGGCCAAGAGCAACGGCATAACCCCGGGATTTGTCATCGAGGATGCACGGAAGAATCGATATGTGCTGAAGCTCGACCCCCCGCAGCACCCCGAACTTTGCTCAGCGGCGGACGTAATCGGCAGCAAATTATTCTACGCTCTCGGTTACAACACACCAGAAAACTATGTCGTCCACTTCCGACGCGAGCAACTGGAGATCACCGATGGAGTCAGCTACCGCCATCCTAGCGGGAAGAAGATTCCTCTCACCGGGCAGATTGTCGACGAGTTGCTGAAATCTCAACCGAAGCTGACAGATGGTACGTACCGCGCGCTGGCCAGCCGCTGGCTCGATGGCAAGGTGGTAGGGCCATTCGACTACCGCGGCGTCAGGAGTGACGATCCCAACGACACGGTTGCCCATCAGGACCGCCGAGTGTTACGAGGTCTGGCGGTTTTCGCCTCCTGGGTGAATCATCACGACACCAGCCAGATCAATACTATGGACACCCTGGTATCGGAGGATGGCCGCCAGTACATGAAGCACTATCTGATAGACTTTGGTTCCATTCTTGGCAGTCGCGGTGACCGCCCGAAGCCGCCATGGATCGGGCACCAGTACACCATCGCGCATGGAGAACCGGTCGCGCGCGCGCTGACCTTCGGCTTCTACGTACCGCGGTGGCAGCGATCTGATTACCCCAAGCTGAGGGGCGTTGGAGTGTTCGATTCATGGTCTTTCGATCCGCTCCAGTGGAAGCCAGAAGTTCCCAATCCGGCGTTTCTAATGATGGATAACGCGGATGCCTTCTGGGCGGCAAAGCAGGTGGTTGCCTTCACCGACGATGAGATTCGGGCAATCGTAGAGACTGGTAAACTGAGCGACCCGCGCGCAACCGACTGGATCGCCGACTGCCTTATCAAGCGCCGTGACAAGATCGCCCAGGCGTGGTTTTCCAAAGTGCTTGCGCTGGACCGGTTTCGCATTGCGAATGGACAACTGGAGTGGGTAGATCTCGCAGCCGGGCATCAACTGAGCGCACATCCGGAGATCCGCGTCCGATGGGCAACCTTCGACAACCAACGGGCGACGAGCGAGGAGATTCCGGGAGCGATCTCGCCACGGCTGCCAGACATGTGGCCGGACGGATACTGGATCGCCGTTCTCGAAGCGCCCGAGCGTCCGCGACAGTGCGCACGGGTCTACATTCGCAAGATCGGTGATGTGACCGAAATCGTGGGGGTCGATCGAACATGGTAGAGTCCTCTGAACCGAGAACGCACCCGGAGATCGTGTCGCACCAGTCGTTCCCGGTCTTCCGATCTCTGGATGCAACCCCAAAGAGCCGCTTCGAGCGACTGATGTCGGTGTTTGCCGACGTGCGCGGCGGAGAAGGCGTCACAGCCACGCTAATGACGGCCAACATCTTCCTCCTGCTGGCCGCCTACTACCTCCTGAAACCCGTCCGCGAAGCGCTGATCCTTTCCGAGAGCGGCGCGGAGGTTAAGTCATACTCGGCTGCCGCCCAATCCCTGCTCCTGCTCGCGATTGTTCCCTTCTACGGCTGGTTTGCCACAAAAGTGAATCGAAGCCGTCTGCTCGCCAGCCT
>JAEUQD010000061.1 GCA_016789925.1 Bryobacterales bacterium
GACCGATGCGCGCGCGATGGAGTTGGATGGCGTGATCCGGATGGCGCTGGCGGCGGGCGAAAAGCAGTTTGTGTTCGCGGAACTCTCCAAACGGTCGAAGGACAAGCTGCCGGTGGCCGTGCAAGGCATCGTTCGAAAGTACCAACTCACCAGCGGTGAGGAAGCGCCCATCGAGGGGACGGGATTCTGGGAGAACAGCAAACTACGGAAATTGTTCGCGGCGCTCGAACTGATTGGGAAGAGCCAGCGTCCGGGCAAGGCGCTCGGCGGACTGGTGGGCGATACGATCGGGGCGCCAGGATTGAACCTGGCGGAGTTGCAGGACGTGATGGACGGGACGCTCCTCGGAGCAGACCTGGCGCGCGGCTATTCCAAGGGCAGCGGCGTGAATTACGCGGACGTCGAGTGGGACACCTACAACGGCGTGCTCACCTTCTGGTCGCGTGAACTGGTGATCAATTCGCTGAACTACTTTCTGGACGACACCAAACTCCAGACAGGCACCTGTGTCATCAAGAACCTCGATCTCAAGTTGAACTACGGGACCGAACACAACGACCAGCCGATGGCGCTGGCGCTCGACATCGAAAGCGCGGTATTGAGCGACCTCACGTGGATTCAGCCGGAGTCGATGAAGGCCGTTTACGGGGTCACCATCAACACTTTGGGCGTGAACGCGGGGGAAGGCGGCGCAGTGCCCTCGGCCAAAGTATCGTCGGCGGCGCGCATCCCCATCCCGATCTTCTTTCCCATCGCCGACACGCTCTATTACATTCTGTCGGACCAGTTGAGCAAGACGTCGCCGGGCGAGATGGCGGCCGCGTTCAAGAAGCCGAAAAAGCCGGTGGAACTGAATGTCAGCGTGAATTCGCTCAAGATTCAGGGCCTCACCACATCCGGTGGGCAGTACATCGAAGAAGTGGGGATCGAGGATTTTCAGCTTGCGGGGGGCGAGACGCCGGCGGCTTACCGCGATGCTTTGAAGGCGTCGCTGAAGTCGATTGAAACGCGCATCGCCAAGGAGAAGCGCCTGGCGGCCGAAGCGGCTGACGGCATGCAGGCGGCGCAGCACGAAGCCGCCGTGACGAGGCTGGAGCAGCAGAAGGCGGCGGTCGAGAAGACCATCGCGGAGTTTCATGAACGGTACCGCGAACGCGACGCGCTGCTGGCGAAACAGGAAAAAGAGCCCGACAATTTCTCCGAAGCCGACGCCAAACGCCTCGCCGAATTGCAGCGCGGCGGCATGGTGGTGGACGCCGGGGCGATCCAGATCAAAGGAATGCGGGGCAACGTGTCGGCCGACGACATCTCGCTCAGCCACATTCACGGGCAAGGCGGGTCGTTCGCGGGCGTCTTCGGACTGATGATGGATGCCAAGGCGCTGGAGAAAATCGCGCCGATCCTGCAAGGCAAGCGGCCGGAGATTCTGAGCCACGCCGAAAACGGGGAGCCCTCGTTCCAGATGGACCTCGGAAGCCTCGTAGTGACCAACCTTGCGGTGCGCGGTTCAGTACCGACAGTGAAGGAACTGCGCGAGCAGTTGGAGACGCTCGACGAAAAGCTCAAGCAGCACCCGACGGCCAAGCCGCTATTGGAGATGCGCGACGAGATCCAGGCGCAGCTTCCTGATGCCGAACAGTATGAAGCCCTGGCGCTCATCGGTCTGCCGTTTCTCACCGCGGAGCAGCGCAAACAATATTTCGACCTGCGCGAGAAATTCCGGCAGCGCAGCCAGATCAAGATTCGGGCGCTGGGGCTGAGCGGCACGAAAATCGACTTCCAGACCGGATCGCCGCAGATCACCGTGCGGGCCGAATCGCTGGCGGCGGCGGGCATCGAGGGGAAGGACTGGACGGTGGACTTTGCGGCGGGGCGCAACGTGAAATTGTCGGCGGGATTTGCCGGCGCGCTCACCGGCAGCAAGGAGGTAAGCGAAGCGCTGGGCTTCTGGCGGACCGCGGTGGAGAGCGGGGCGTTGGAAGCCGATTCGCTCGAACTGGAGGGGATCCGCGCCGGGGACGGGTTGGGCATTGACCGGCTGACGATTCTCGATGCGTATGCGGGTCTCAACCTGCACGAGGGCGAGACGAAAATCGGCGTACGGGCGACAAAGATCGTGGCCGAAGGGCTGAACCTGGCCGCGGTGATGCAGATGCTCTCGGCCGAGAAAGAGCGTCTGGAGAAGCAACCCGACCTCACAGCCGAAGCCAAGGCACGCTACGACAGCGTGCAGACGTTCTTGAAGGCCTTCGGCCGGGCGATGGACGAAGTGCAGGCGGCGAAGGCGGAACTCGAGAAGGTGAAAGGGACGTCGCGCGAGCCGGAGGCGCACCAGCGGCTGGAACTGGCGGTGAGGCGGATCAAGCAGTGGGAAGACGAGTTGCGCGCCAACCGGCTGACCATCGACGATTTGAACCTGGAGTTCAGCGCCGCCGGCAATCTCCTGCTGGGCGAACTCGACCCCGCGAAGAAATTTTCGCTCGAAGGCAAAGGGCCGGGTGGACAGATGTTCCGGCAGATTGCGCTCGAAGGCGCGCGCGCGGAAGGCGGGCAATGGGTGAACCTGTTGACCATCGGGGCGACGGCGGGCAGCATCAAGCGCGATG
>JAEUQD010000142.1 GCA_016789925.1 Bryobacterales bacterium
GGCAGCGCCGCCAGCGCAACGAGCAGGGTGAGCATTGGTCCAGGATATCGGGTCACCGCGCGGTTCGGGTGAGGAGTTGGGGTTCACCTTTGGGCCACGGGATCGCCAGTAACCGGGTTTCGCCGATGAGGGCGAGAACGAGCAGGCGGTCGGAACAGGAGACTTCCAATACGGGTAATTCAACGGGGAGCGGGCCGAACTGGTTCGCGAAGCGCGCGGCGATTTCGGGTGTGATCAGTTCGGCGGACGTGCCCGTTGAGACCCCGGTGACATGGGCGGCGTCGCAGCCTGGAAGGGAGAGGGAGTCGGCGCCGATGGTCCAGAGACCGGCAGGGGATTGCCAGTCCGCCTCGAACTGGGCGCGGAGGTTGCGGCGGACACTGTCCTGCTGGCGGGCGCGCCAGCGGCCCGGAAGCGACGATGCGCCGGAAGCCCATTGGTCCACATCGGTCGTGAGCACGCCGGTAAAGAGATAGAACATGGCGAGCGCGCAGGCGGCGATGGTGAGCCGCGGAAAGCGTCCGGTGGAGTACCAGTGAAGCAGGCAGGCGCCCATCACAGCGACGGCGAGCAGGAAGCCGAGCCACTGGCATTGGAACCAGAGCGACTTGAAACTGACGATGTTGAACGCGGGAGTCTGGCCGGAGGTGGCCACCCAGCGGTTGGTGAGAATTGCCAGGATCGCGGAGACGCAGCAGGCGATGTTGAGAATCCTCATGGTGTTCCCTGAAGCATGGCGCTTGGCGGTGGTCGCGCGCAAGCCTTACCGGTATTCTGGAACAACCACACTTTATGCGATCTGATCGACGATGGCCCGCTTGCGCATTGGGATGCCTGGCCTTGACCGCGTTGCTGGGGCAGGCGCAGAGTCTTCCTGCCGGACGTTGGGTCGAGTTGAGCCGCGACCCGCTCGGAGGCCGCCGCGGCAGCGCCATCCGCTATGCCGAAAAGGCGGGTCAGTTCATCCTCTGGGGCTTCATGACGCCGAACATGGACTTGCTCCAGGAGCATCCGGTGATGGAAGTTCCCGAATACGATGTCGTGGCGTTCGATCCGGGTGTGGGGCGTTGGGCAAGTCACCTCCCGCGCAACATGGAACAGGAATGGAGCCGGAAGCTTCCGCTCGCCTACATCCCCCGGACCTACTCCGCACTCACGACCGGGAGCGAGCGGAGCGTCATGCGGAACTCCACCGAAGACGCGCCCGCTGTTCCCCGTCCTGATCTGAACATTGTCTTTGACCAGGTCGCGTACCGGCCGGCGAATCACTCGCTTTATTACTTCGTGGGTGGGTTGACCGCGCAATACGACGTGGAACGCCGGCGCTGGAGAGATCTTCGTCCTGCGCATTCGCCGCCACCGGTGGTGGGCGGGTCCCTGGCTTATGACCCGTTGCATGACGAGTTCGTATTATTCGGTGGCGGACATATCGCCGAACGAGGCAGCGATGGCGTCGTTCGGGGCTATACCGGCACGTGGGTTTACCAGGTGAAGGAGAACGATTGGGTCCAATTACCGCCGGGACCGCAGCCGCCGCCACGCATGGTGACACGCCTCGTCACGGATACGCGCAACAACAGGCTCGTGCTCTTCGGCGGTGACAGCCAGCGTTACTACCTCGGCGATACCTGGATCTTCGATTTGCAGACTCGCGCCTGGCGCGAGTCGAAGGCGCGTGGCGGACCCGAGCCTCGGGCGGGACACTTCACTGTGTACGATCCCGAAAGCGGCCTGGTGATTGTGGGCGGCGGCTATAACCAAAAGGACCTGGCCAGTATGTGGGCGTACGATCTGGCAGCGGATTCTTGGTCGCCGTTGGAGGGCGAGGTTCCAACCGGTTTCTACCTCAGCGCCGACCTGGCCCCGGAGAAGCGATTACTCGTGTTGGTGACGAATACCAAGACGCCAGGGGATCGGACCGGCTGCAACGAAATCTTCCCGGTGCGGACCACGTATGCGTATCGGATCGACGGACTCAAGCCCGGCGTCACGGCCACTGCAAAGCATGGTCCGATGCCGAAACGCGCATCCGAGGAAAGTCCTTCAGGCCAATTGCCGGCGTCCATTCCCGAGAATCAGTGGGTGTTGTTAGACAATCCGGGACGGGCCGCGCCCGCACGCACCTGGGGCAGCGCGACGTTCGACAGCACGCGCCGCCAGATTCTCTATTGGGGTGGCGGTCATTGCGGTTACGAGGGCAGCGATACCGACGCGTATGACGTAGCGCGTCATACGTGGATCGCAGAGCCGCGGCCGCCGTCCTATCCCGAGCGTCTCTGGAATCGGGCGTCCCGCCTGGCCGGCGTGACCTTCGATGGAGAGCCGTGGACCGACCACGGCCGCAGGATCTACGCCTACGATCCGGCCGCGGATCGCATGATTATGGCCAAGCCCGTCCGGTTGACCTGGGGCTATGAACCCGACTGGTTGAAATCGTATCCGGACAGAAAGGTCGCCGCGCCGGACTCGATCGTCCAAGTGCCGTCCAGTTACTCAAAATATGTCACCTTCTCCTATGACGTGAAGGTCCGGAAGTGGTCGATCATCGGCCCGGCGCCGGTCGGATTGGATACGTTGGTCACAACGCCGTTAGGCGTGATGGCCGTGCCGGTCAACTGGCCCGCGCGTCTGAATGACGCCGGCTACCAGGCCACCTATGATCCACGCAAAGCGGAAGACAACGCGGTGTACCTGCTGCGCGGGTCCCGCTGGGAACGCATCAGCGATCCCGGACCATCGCCGCAGAATCTCTACGAGATGACCAGTCTGGCCTTCGACACCAAGCGGAACCAACTGATCCTGCACGGAGCCGGACCCGCCCGGCGTGAACTGTGGACGTTCGATGTGAAAACCCGGAAATGGGAGAATCGCAAGCCCGCCGGGGAAGCGCCGGCGCCTCTC
>JAEUQD010000191.1 GCA_016789925.1 Bryobacterales bacterium
CACTGCGGCATCTGCGGCACCGACCTCCACGTCTATCACGGCAACATGGACCACCGCGTCAAGACCCCGCAGGTGATCGGTCACGAGATGTCCGGGACCCTTGAAGCCGTCGGCGACGGCGTCACCGGCTGGAAACCCGGCGACCGTGTCACCGTCATGCCCCTCGACCCCTGCGGCGACTGCCCCGCCTGCAAAGCCGGTCACGGCCACGTCTGCATGAAACTCAAGTTCATCGGCATCGACGTCCCCGGCGCGTTGCAAACGCTCTGGACCGTCCCCGCCCACACCCTCCTCCGCGTGCCCGATGAACTGAGCCTCACCCACGCCGCCCTCATCGAACCCATCGCCGTCGCCTGTCACGACGTGCGCCTCGGCGAAGTGAAGCCCGGCGAGTATTGCGTCGTCATCGGCGGCGGACCCATCGGCTCCCTCGTCGCCCTTGTTGCCAAACAAGCGGGGGCGCGCGTACTCGTCTCCGAAGTCAATCCCTTCCGCGTCGACCTCGGCCGCAAACTCGGCCTCGACGTCGTCAATCCCAAGGAAGTCGACCTTATCCCCTACGTGTGGGAGCAGACCGGCGGCTCGGGCGCGGACGTCGTCTTCGAAGTCACCGGCGCAGCCGCCGGAGCCGAAGTGATGACCGAACTGCCCCGCGTCCGCGGCCGCATCGTCATCGTCGGCGTCTTCGCCAAGCCCGTCCCCGTCAACCTCCACAAGTTCTTCTGGCGCGAGTTGAAACTCTGCGGCGCGCGCGTCTACGAACACGAAGACTTTGAAAAGGCCATCCAGCTTGCTGCCGCCCGCGCCCTGCCTTTCGAGCAGTTGATCACCGACATCTACCCCCTCGACCGTCTCCGCGACGGCCTCGTCGAAATGGAGAAGGGCGGCGGCGTCATGAAGATTCTCGTGGAGTGCAAATGAGCGTTCTCGATCTCTTTAATCTCACCGGCAAGACGGCTCTCGTCACCGGTTGCCGCCGCGGCATCGGCCGCGCCATGGCCGAAGCTCTCGCCGAAGCCGGCGCCGACATCATCGGCGTCAGCGCCCAGATGGAAGGCGACGCCAGCGAAGTGGGCCGAAGCGTCCGCGCTCTCGGCCGCCAGTTCCGCGGCTATGCCTGCGACTTCTCTGACCGCAAAGCCGTCTACGCCTTCCTCGAACAGGTGCAGAACGACTTCCGCGTGGTCGACATCCTCGTGAACAACGCCGGCACCATCCTGCGCAAGCCCGCCGCCGAACACCCCGACGAATACTGGGACAAGATCCTTGAGATCAACCTCAGCTCCCAGTTCATCGTTACCCGCGAACTCGGCCGCAAGATGGTCGAGCGCGGCTCCGGCAAAGTCATCTTCACCGCGTCCCTGCTTACCTATCAGGGCGGCATCACCGTCCCCAGCTATGCCGCCAGCAAGGGCGGCGTCGGCAGCCTCGTCAAAGCCTTCGCCAACGAATGGGCTTCGAAGGGCGTGAATGTGAACGCCATCGCGCCCGGCTACATCGCCACCGACAACACCGAAGCGCTCCGCGCGGACCCCGTCCGCAACCCCGCGATCCTTTCGCGGATTCCCGCCGGACGTTGGGGCGAACCCGCCGACTTCAAGGGCGCCACCGTCTTCCTCGCCTCCCGCGCCTCTGACTACGTGCATGGTGAGGTGCTCGTCGTCGACGGCGGATGGATGGGCCGCTAGATGCCTGTCGAAATCTCGAAGACCGCGTGGGGCGGCTGGCCCAACTGCTGGCGCGTCGCCAACGGCGAAGTGGAGGTGATCGTCACCGCCGACGTCGGTCCGCGCCTTATCCGCTACGCCTACATCAACGGGCCGAACGCCTTCTACGAAAACACCGCCGAACTGGGCCAATCGGGTGAGCCGGACTTCCGCGTCCGCGGCGGCCATCGTCTCTGGACCGCCCCCGAGCAATACCCGCGCACCTACGCCGCCGACAACTTCCCCGTCGACGTCCGCACGCAGGGCGCGCTGCTCGAAGCCACCGGACCCGTCGAAGGCAACACCGGCTTGCGCAAGCAACTCCTTGTGCGCATGGCCCAGGCAGGCTCCGCCGTCACCGTCATCCATCGCATCGAAAACACCCTGCCCTGGCCCGTCGAACTCTCTCCGTGGACCGTCACCATGATGGCCCCCGGCGGCATTGGCTTCACCGGCTTTCCGCCCCGCGGCACCCACCCCGAACAGCTATCGCCCACCAATCCCCTCGTAATGTGGGCCTTCACCAACTTCGCCGACCCGCGCTGGACCTTCCTCGAACGCTACCTCGTTCTCCGCCAGGACGCCGCCCGCCCCTCGCCCCAAAAAGCCGGGCTCTTCAACGAGAAAACCTGGGGCGCCTATTGGCGCGACGGCCTCCTTTTCGTCAAACGCGCCAACGCCGAACCCGGACGCACCTACCCCGACTTCGGCTGCTCCTTCGAGATCTGGACCAACCCCACCACCCTCGAACTCGAAACCCTCGGCCCATTGACCAAACTCGAACCCGGAGCCATGCTCGAACACGCCGAACGCTGGACCCTGCACCACACCCCCGAGCCCACTTGGACCGACGCAGGCCTCGACGCCGTAACCGCCTCGGTCCTCTAACAACGGTTCGAAGACACGTCGAAAGTCAAGGCTCTGAGCGCGGTCCATCGTTCCCTTCTCGGTTCCATCCTCAAAGCGGAGGTGGAGGCAGGTTGTTTTCCAGTAGTCTGACGGCAATGACGTCCTTCAGCATAGTTCATTCCAACGGCATTAACAGCGGCACGATGCTGGGCGATCTCGGGCACTTACGTTCCGTCGCCCGCCAGCAGGCATCGTGGCTTCCACTCGACCTCGAACAACTCGAAGTATCTCGCAAGGTCAGGTGATATCGCTGAAACTACCATGCGTAAAGAACTGCCGATCGGCAGGATTATATTCATAGCACCATGTCGTTTTGTGCTCTGAACCAAAGATATCATGATACGAGCATACCCCGTAGATCAAGAGAGCTTCCTGGCCGCTAAGAACCGCGCTCTCCTGCAGCGAGGCGTATCGGATCTCGTAGTAGAGCGTACACTGCTGAAGAGGGCCAATGAATCCCGTAGGGCCTGCAAGTGGCACGGAGGGACAGTCTAGTTTCCTTGGCACTTCTGAGAATAGCTTCCAGTCAATCCAGGTACCAAGCTTGATCGCCGGTGTTGAGCCGGTATTAGTCAGTACCAAAAAGACTCCCAATGGAAGCGTTGCGTTATTAGTATTACCAATCTTACATGCGGAAATCGTTATCCATGCTCGCTGTTGCTTCACGCTCGCAAGGGCCGCTCCTGCACTCAGTTCCGCTGCCCTCGCGCTTCTTTCCGCAAGGTCAGCCGAGCGCTTTGAATCATCGGCTTGCTGTTTCGCAAGCCTCAAGGAATCGCGACGCTGCAGCCAGGAAACGACCAGTGCGCCTAATGAGATGAGTGCAGCGACGCACGCTATCACATCCGCCGCACTGAGCAGGCCCAAGAACCATTGAAACGAAGACCTTAGGAAAGGCAACACCTAACCGAGTATACGGTACACGATTGTTCGGTCAGTTCGGTCACTCGAAGACCCCCTGTTTGCGCGCCAGCCAACCAGATGGTGGGCTTGGCATGTTGCTCCCGCAGGAGATAGCCGTTTGTACTTCGGCCGGCTTCCTCCGAGGTGGAGTTTCCAGGTGTGAACGTCCTGGAAAACTGATACACCAGGAACCCGCTGTGCGCACCCTACAGTCCAAGTTGCTGAATTGACGGGTGCAATGGACTGAAAGGTTGGACTTCAAGACGCAGCTTCAGTTTGTGAAGGGGGCTGGGCCCGCGCGAGCCGGGATGTTGGAATCGAAGGGTCTTCGGACGGTTTCCGCCCCGGTCGCCTACGCTCCGCTCCGGCATAAGGACCGGACACGGGTGAAGGCGATTGCGCAGTTGGCTCCAGGGGAGTTGGCGACGGTGCTGGCGCCTGTGCACAGCGGGCGAGCGTCGCGGATGGCGAATCGGCAGCTTGAGTTGTTCGAGGCCACCTTCGCCGACGTCGATCCTCCCACACCCCCGAACCCCTCTGGACCGACGCGGCCTCAACGCCGTAACCGCCGCGGCCCCCTAACTCCGGCTCAGACGGCGGTCTCGTCGAACGCGATGGGCTCCCCGGTGACCTCGGCGTAAAGGACGTCCGGGTCGAGGTCGGCGCCGTTGGGCCAAGTGACGGTGCCGAGTTCCGGATCGACGCGGACCTGGGCAAAAAACGCAGGATCCCTCAAGGGTTCGAACACACCGCGAAAGCGGAGCGTTTGTGCCAGGTCGACAGTGCCTTCGGCTCCATCCTCGAAGCGGAGGTGAAGGCGGTAATTGTCCAGGGGGCGTGCGGCAATGATGTCCTTCAGCATGGTCTACTCCAGCGGCGCAATCGGCCGCAGTGGCGTTTCAGCCCTAGCCAGGTTCCAATTCTCCTTCAGTTCCGCGCGGTGCTCCGAGGCCCACTCGGTGACCAGACTCAGCGCTCGAGGAGAAAGCCATCCTTCCAGCACTGAGAACGTCTCAATGGCAACGAGTGCCCTTTGACTACCGTATCGAACGTGGAAATGAGGCGGATTGTGATCATTGAAGTACATCTGAATCACAATGCCAAAGAACCGACTGATCTCGGGCATCCTGCCTCATTGTCCCCCTCCGGTGGAAACGCGGCAAGCACCCAATTTGAGTCAGATCGGTCCTCGCCAGGCCTCTAATCCACCGCCTCCTTCAACAACCGCTGATACTCCGCTTTGGCGTAGTCATAAGCCCGCTTCATGTCGCCCTGCTCGGTCAACCGGATGCGATTGATCTTCTGGTTGAAGCAGCGCTCCACCGCGCGAACCAGCCAGTCCGCCGACGTCCGCGAACGCACCGGTTTTCCACCTACGGTCACAAACACCGGGTTCGAGTGAGACGACGGCAGAATGCGAAGCGCCACCCAACTCGACCGGTCCAGCTTCACGTCGAAGCTCACATCCCGCAGCGTGCCGTCGGCCACGAAGTCCTGCTTGGCCACCGCCACACCGTTGACGATCAGTTCCAAGGGAACCTTGTTCGACGACCCGATCCGCGCCCGTTCGACGTCCCAGTAGGGCTTCTGGTCCACCGGGCGGCCCTGTAATGCCGGATCGGGCTTCTCGTTCAGCAGCGCCGCCACCTTGGCGGTCAGTTTCGCTGTCCCCGCCTGCGCAAGCTTCAACTCCTGCCCCATCTCCACCCCGTTCAGGCGCACGTCCATCAGGTGCGACTTACCGTCGGACACATAGTTCCGCCCTTCGCGAATCCCGCGCACCCAGTCTTCGTAATCGAGGCTCTTCTGCTTCACGTAACTCCGTCCGAGCCCCACCTTCTCGCCGTAGATGCACGGAAAATCGGTCTCGCCGCTGATCTTGGTCTGGTAGCCGACGTTCAGTGTGTGATACCAGACATTCAACTCCCACGGATACGGCGTGTCCACCGTCGAAATGAAATCCGTCAGCCCATGCGTCACGGTCACCACGTATTCATTGGCGCCGATGCCGTCAAACGGCGGCAACTCGTCGGTGAGTAATTTGGGCTGTTTCACCGCCAGCCCCCAACCCGAGTGCGCATAGCCCGTAATCGCCCCCTGCGACTTGGCCCAACGCAGAATCGGCATCCCCCACGTCGGCCAGTCCTCGATGCGCTGCGTGCCGGGATACTCCTGTTCGCGCAGACCCAGCAGAATCACGTGGCCCGTATGCGACGACGGATGCCCCGACACTTCCACGTCATAGCGGATGCGATGTTCCTTCGTCGAGACCGCGTTCTCCTTGCCCTCGAAGAACGTCTTCTGGAAATACCATCCCGGACCCCACGTCAGCACCGAGCCGATCTTCAAATCCTCGCCGATCACGTGGCGCATCATGTCCTGCGGATACACGCCTTCGGTGGGCTTTTCGTAGTGAGCGCAGCCGGCGGCATGGATATGGTGGTCGCCCGAATACCAGCCCATCTTCGCCGGGTCGATCCAGCGCTCCAGCCGGAACGTCAGGTCGATCGGGTTACTGTTCTCCACCTTCACCGTCTGCTGCCGCGCGCGGTACTCGGGTCCGCGATTGTAATCGATGGTGTAAGTGCCCGGCGGCAGCATCACCGTCTCGCCGTCGGCGCGGTAGACCTGTGGGTGAAAGAAGAAGTCCGGGGCAAGCCGCTTGGTCTGCGACGGGTACACGCGCTGCCGCGCATCGCGAATCAGAAACGACGCTGTGGTCGGCTGGTCGTTATAATCGAGCACCCGGAACCGCACCTTCGCCGCCGGCACGGCGGTGAACAAGATGTCGATCTCGTTCCGGAACCCCAGGTCCTGTGAACCCTGGCCCACGTCGAACGCCAGCTTGGCTTCCCGTTTGCCCGCGTCCTTCGAGTAGATCTGGATGATCCGGTACTCGAGTTCCAGCCCCGAAAGATGCACCCGCATCGGCTGCTTGTTGAACATCGTCAGGTCCAGCCACCGCCGGTTCACCACGTTCGCCGAAGCGTTCGCGAGTTGTCCGGCATTGGGCGAGTCCACTGCCAGCACCGCCGTCACGCCCGCCTCGTTATGCACTTTGACCAGGAAGGCGCGCCAGCCTTGTTCCATCAATTCGGCCTTGGCCTCGCCCTGCTGGACTTTCACCCGGCTTTCGGGATTGATATTGACGCCGGTCAGCGCATAGCGGTCGAGAATCCGTTGCAGATCCTCGATTTCCTTGGCGCCGCCGCGCTGTCCTTCGATGATCGCTTTCACCTTGGCCGCGTCGGCCGCGGGCATCGGCTCGCCGATGAGTTCGAGCGATTGCAGGACGCGCGCCACCTGGGCCGCCAGCGGTTGAAAGTCGACCTTACTAACGAGCGGCAGTTCTTCAGCAGCCGCGACAAAGACGGAAAGAGTGAATAGAAACGCCCAGCGCATGCAACGGTTCTATCACAATGCGGCCTCCCCACGGTCGCCGTTGCGAATCCGGATGGCTTCGGCCACCTCGTAGATGAAGATCTTGCCGTCGCCGATCTTTCCGGAACTGGCGGCCCTGGTGAGCGTGCCCACCACTTCGTCGAGGCGCGAGTCCGGCACCACCATCTCGACTTTACACTTGGGTAGCAGATCCACTTGATACTCCTGCCCGCGGTAAACCTCTTTGTGGCCTTTCTGGCGTCCATGTCCGCGCACCTCGGTGACGGTCATGCCGTCGATGCCGATCCCCTTCAGGGCTTCCTTCACGTCCTCTAACTTGAAGGGCTGGATGATGGCTTCTACTTTTTTCATGGTCTCTTACGCCTCCAGATTGTAGCCTTCTTCGCCGTGCTGTGACAGGTCGAGCCCTTCG
>JAEUQD010000202.1 GCA_016789925.1 Bryobacterales bacterium
GGGCGTGCGGAATGCCCGCCCATCCGGCAGCGCGCCCGACGCATCCAGCACGTGGCTCCCGTCCGCCGTCCGCCACGCCCCGGTGGCATCGAAGTTCTCCAAACCGAACCCGAGCGGATCCATCAACGAATGGCACGACGCACACGCAGGGTTCTTCCGGTGCGCCTCCATCTGCTGGCGCAGTGTCCCGCCTTGTCCCTTCGCCTCTTCCAACGGCGGGACTCCCGGTGGCGGCGCGGGCGGAGGCGCGTTCAACAACGTCTCCAGAATCCACTTGCCCCGTAAGACGGGCGAGGTCCGCGTCGAATAGGAGGTCACCGCCAGCACGCTGGCATGCGCCAGAATCCCCCCGCCCCGCTGGGTCCCGCTCATATCCACCCGGCGGAATTCCGGACCCGTCACACCGGGCACGCCATAGAACCGTGCCAGCCGCTCGTTCAAATAACTATAATTCGCCGTCAGTAAGTCGAGGACGCTGCCGTCGCCGCGCACGATGCTATCCAGAAATAACTCGGTTTCCCGACGCATCGCATGCCGCAACCCGTCGTCAAAGTACGGGAACAGTTGGAGGTCGGGCTTGATCACCTCGATGTTCCGGAATTGCAACCACTGGCCGGCAAAGTTCTCCACCAGCGCGAACGCGCGCTCATCGCGCAGCATCCGCCGCACTTGCGCCCGCAACACCTGGGGTTCCTGCAGGCGCCCCTGGCCAGCCACACGCAATAATTCGTCATCCGGAGTCGAACTCCAGAGGAAATACGACAACCGCGATGCCAGCTCATACCCGCTGACCGGCGCAGCCTCGCCGCCGAGCGGGTCCTGTTCGATCCGGTACAAGAACTGCGGAGCGACCAGAATGGCTTGCAGAGCCGTCGCCACGCCTTCGTCAAACGAATCGCCCTGCTTCCGCGCCATCGCGTAGAACTTCAGATACTGCTCCACCTCACCCGCGGTCGCCGGCCGCCGGAACGCTTTCCCCGCAAACGCTCTCACAATCGTCCGCGGGCAGCGCGCCTGGTCGTGCTTGCCGGTGAAATGGCCGCACGCATAAATCCGGCGCAAACTCTCCATCGACGGACCTGCCGTCTGCGCGAACGGCCCCCCTATATCAATCGACTCGAACCGGTTGTCGATCCGGGTCTCAATCGCGTCAGTTTTGATCCGCGTCCCGTACTTGCGCAGCGTCTCGATGTCTTTTTCCGTCAGCTTCCCGCGCACCGTAATCAGCGGTTCCGGCGGCCGCTGCGACGGCTCGGGTCCCCCATAACTCGGCGGCAGGCCGTGGTAGTTCTTCAGGTAAGTCGCAGAGATCAGCCGCTCACCTGCCGCCACCTTCACGCGGCACTCGACGTTCTGCCCTTCCATATCGGTGGCATCCACCTCGAACTGGCACGCCTGCTTGCCATCGAGAAATAGTGCCGGATGCGCGGGTTCCGACTGATTCGGACGGTGGCCGTTCAGGGTCAGCTTGAAGCTGTATTCGCCGTCCACCGCAAAACGGTGCATGACGTGGAACGAATGCAGCGTGCTCAACCCGGTCAGATCATAATTGTTCGGATCCTTCGGCATGCCGTTGGTCCCGCGAGACTGGTTAAGCCGCACTGGCGCGGAATAATGGACGGCCGCGGGCTTTCGCTGCTCGGGACCGTACAGCGCCCATCGGACCGAGCGGTCCGCCGCCTCCAGATAGTTTTCCAGCAGCGCGGACGATATATTCAAAGCGTCGCTGATGTTATCGAACCCGAATGCCGCTGTATCCGCGGGGAAGCTATCGGCCGGCTGGATATCCACTCCTAGCAGGTCGCGAATCGTGTTGTTATACTCGGCCCGGTTCAATCGCCGCGCGGAAACCCGTCCGGCATCGGGCTTGATCAGCTTGTCCTGCCGCGCGAACTCCTGCTCCAGCCAAGCCATCGCCGCGGTCGAAAGTACAGCCGGCGGCTGGGGCAACCCGGGCGGTGGCATCTGCTTCAGCTTCAGTTTTTCCAGGACTTTTTCCCAGATCAACCGGTCGTGCTCGAACGTCTTCCCATTCCCGGAGAGTGTCTTCAAATCGACATCACCGGATTTCACGCTCGCGTTATGGCATCCTACGCAACTCTTCTGGACAAGGTCCAGCGCGATTTTCGCATCCGCGCGTAACAGTGCTGTACCGCCACTCAATAAAATAAGCGTGAGGAAAGACAGGTTCCCGGTCATCAACTGAAAGCTCGCAACGCCAGCCCGACTATACTCTTATCCTACCACTTGACGTCAGACGACCACCCGGACGACCATCGAGAAATGCGTGTCTGCCTCCTGGTTCTGATCTCGGCCGCCGTGGCCATCCTGCCGGCGGCTGAAGCCAAGACGCCCGCCCACTTCAACATCCCTTTGTGGGAACCCGGCAAGGTTCCTCTTTCCACGGGCGACGGCCCCTTGGACGCTCCATTTCTCACCGTGTTCCTGCCGCCGGAAGGCAAAGGAAACGGCACGTCCGTCGTTGTCGCTCCCGGCGGCGGCAACATTATGCTCATGTACGGCGTGGAGGGCATGGACATCGCCGAGCGCTTCAACGACTGGGGAGCGGCTGCCTTCGTCCTCACCTATCGCCTCTCGCCGAACTATAACAACGATGCGCGCGCCCTCGATGGCAACCGCGCGATCCAGATCGTCCGCGCCCGTGCCAAGGAGTGGGGGCTCGATGCCACGAAAATCGGTTTCGCCGGCTTCTCCGCAGGTGGATCCCTCGCCCGCCTCGTCGCGGCCACAGCCAAGGAAGGTAACCTCTCCGCCCTCGATCCCATCGAGCGAGTGTCCTCCCGCGCGGACTGGCTCCTCATTGTTTATGGGCCAGGGCGGGCCATCCCCAGCGAGAACCTGAAGAACTTTCCGCCTACCTTCCTGCTCTCCGCCGCGTGGGACAAGGGCGCTGCCGACGGCACGGTCCAGCTTTTCCAGGAGTTGAATCGAGCCGGCGCCGTTGCTGAGTTGCATCTGTATCAGAAAGGTCGCCACGGCTTCGGCGCCGCGACCCACAGCCCCGAATTCGGCCCCTGGATGGACGCCCTCCGTCATTTTCTCGTCCAAGGCGGTTTCCTCAAAAAGGCGCAATAACATGCTGAGAACAGGACTTATCCTCGCCGCCGCGCTCACGGCCTTTGCCGCTCCGATCCAGACCGCCGACGATGGGTATGGTGAGTTAGTTTTTGTGCCCGCCGGGCCGTTCCAGATGGGCGATAACCTGGCTGAAGGCGATTCCCGCGAACGACCCGTCCACACCGTTGAGCTCGACGCCTTCTTCATCGGCAAGTTCGAAGTTACCAACGCGCAGTGGCGCCGCTTCCGCGACGACCCCGGCTACGACAACCCCAAGTTGTGGCCCAATGGACGGCCCATCCCCAAAGACCAGATTCCCTACTGGACCCAGGCGAACAACCACGGCGGCGGAACGCCTGGCAGCGATCACTATCCAGTCATCGGCGTCAACTGGGACGGAGCCACGGCCTACTGTAACTGGCTGAGCGCCAAGACGGGCAAGAAGTATCGTCTCCCCACCGAAGCCGAGTGGGAAAAGGCCGCCCGCGGCGCCGATCAGCGCCGTTACCCCTGGGGTAACTCCATCGACCACTCCTACGCGAACTTCGTGGGCTCCCAGACTTTCGACACCGTTCGCGAAGTCGGGTTCTACGACGGCAGCCGGCGCGGCGATCTCGAGACGCACTCCAACGCTTCTCCCTATGGCGCTTTCGACATGGCCGGCAACGTGATGGAATGGTGCCAGGACTGGTACAGCCGAGACTACTACTCTGTGTCTCCTACCAAGAATCCCAAAGGACCGGCCACTGGCGCCTACCGCGTCGTCCGCGGCGGCTCCTTCTTCGTCGAAGCTCCGGATGTCCGCTCGGCCGCCCGCTCCGCCGCCTGGCCTTCCCTCCAGGCCTACCGGATGCTCGGCTTCCGCGTCGCCCGCGAACCGTAGACGAGGCTTAATAGGCCTGTTCGTAGAGATCGAGTAAATCCTGCACGGTGACAGTCCGTGGATTTAGTTGGTGGCAGCCGTCCTGGATGGCTTTGGCGGCCAACGCCGGAAGGACCTCGCGGGGGACGTGATAGTCGCGGAGGCGGGGCTTGATGCGGCAGATCTCGTTCAACTCGCGGACCCGGTTGGCGAGGTCCGGGCAGTCGAGATGGGCTTCGAGTGTGTTGAGGGATTGCTGGGCGGCAGGGCGGTTGAATTCGAGGACCCAGGGCAGCAGGATGGCGTTTGCCGTGCCGTGGTGGAGTCCGCATTCGCTGGACAAGGGATGGGCGAGCGAATGGGTTGCGCCTAAGCCTTTCTGAAACGCGATGGCGCCCATCATCGACGCCATCAGCATGTTGCCCCGCGCTTCGAGGTTCGCCGGATCGCCCATCACCACGGGTAAGTTATCGTTGGCGAGTTTCGCCCCGGCGAAGGCAATGGCATCGCACAACGGATGATAGCCTCGTGAAAGATATGCTTCGACGTTGTGGGTAAGTGCATCCATGCCGGTGCCGGCCGTAATGTGAGGGGGCAGGGAAGTGGTGAGTTCCGGATCGACGATCGCGGGCGAAGGGATGAGGTGTGGCGAGAAGATGACCGTTTTTCGATTGGTGGCGGCGAGAGTGATAACGGTGGAACGGCCCACTTCGCTACCGGTGCCGGCAGTGGTGGGGATGGCAACAAAGGGCGGGAGATCGGCTGTGATTTTCTGCCAGCCATCGATGAGATCGTCATAGTCGGCGAGTGGGAGCGAGTGGGTGACCTTGAGTCGAATGGCCTTGGCGGCGTCGATCGGGGAACCGCCCCCCAGGCCGACAATGGAGTCGCAGCCGTTGGCGCGATAAAAGTCCACGCCATCGCTGACGTTCTGCTCGATGGGGTTCGGGTCGACGTTCGTGAAAAGGGCCGCGTGGGGAATGAGACTGTGCACGCGCGCCAGGACTGCCGTTCCGACAAGGCCGCGGTCGGCGACCAGGAGCGGGTTACGCGCTCCTTTCTTCTCGAGTTCGGCCGCAAGCCGCTCGATCGCGCCGGGTCCAAAAATGATCGTGGTGGGGAAAGAAAAAGTGGAGATAGGCATGTTTAAATCGCTTCCAGGTAGCGGGCCAGTTCCCAGTCGGTGACGGCGCGCTCGAATTGCCGCCATTCCCAGTCGCGGGTGGCAGCGAAATGATTGACGAAAGCCTCACCAAACGCCCGGCGGGCGAAGTCGCTGTGACGGAACCGCTCGTTGGCCTGGCGCAGGTTGGTGGCGAGTGAAGGAGCGTTGGCCTGGTAGGCGTTGTGGGTGGGCAGTGCCAGCGGGAGTTCGCGCGCGATGCCGTCGAGCCCCGCCGCCAGGCACGCAGCCATCCCGAGGTAGGGATTAACGTCCGCGCCGCAGACCCGCATTTCGACCCGAGTCGACTTCGCGGAACCCGGAATGGCGCGAACAGCCGCGGTCCGGTTGTCCATGCCCCAGGTGGCATTGACCGGCGCCCACGCCCCGGCGACCAGGCGCCGATAGGAATTGATCGTGGGGCAGAGGAGCGCCTGGATGTCGGGAAGGTGCTCGAGGAGTCCGGCGATGTAATGCCGCATCAGGCGATGGTCGTCCTGGTGGAAGAGATTGGTTTGGGATGCGTTGTCCCAGAGGCTTTGGTGGATATGGCCGCCGGAACCGGGCAGTTCCGCGGAAACCTTAGCCATGAAGGTGGGGATGACGCCGTGGCGGGCGCAGATCTCTTTGGTGGCCGTTTTGAAGAGCGCCGCTTTGTCGGCGGCGGCGAGGGCGGAATCCACCTGGATGGCGGCTTCGTAGACGCCCGGTCCGGTCTCGGTGTGAATGCCCTCGATCGGGACGTTGAACGCAGTCAACTGATCGAACAGGTCCAGGACCATGGGCGAGTGTTGCGAGGCACGGAGGACGCTATAGCCGAACATGCCGGGGGAAAGCGGCGCGAGGTTCCGGTGGTTCTTCTCGCGGAGTGAGGCGGGCGTTTCCCGGAAGCAGAAGAACTCGTATTCGGAGGCGCAGAATGGCTCGAAGCCTTGCCCGCGGGCTTGAGCGATCACACGCTGGAGCACGGCGCGCGGGGCGACCTCGAGCGGCGCACCGCTGGGGTCGCACAGGTCGATCAGAAAAAAAGCCGTAGCCGATTCCCAGGGGATGAGGCGGAACGTAGCCAGATCGATGCGGGCGGACGCGTCGGGGTACCCGCTGTGCCAGCCCGTAACCGTGACGGGCACGTTCTCATACAGCGCGTCGTTGATGTCCCACCCGAAGATGACGTCGCAGAAGCCGAGGCCCGAAGCGGCCGCGGACTGGAACTTCGCACGGCTGATTTGTTTGCCGCGAAGCAGCCCGTCGATGTCGAAGACGCCGAGCTTGACGCGCTCGATGTGGTGGCGGTCGAGGAGTTCGAGGACTTCGGTAGGGGTCATGGTTGCTCCGGTAAGGGGTCGAGGCTCCAGGCGGGTCCACGGTAGAAGTGCCGTGCCCGAAGGAACCAGAGAATCAGCAGCGTCGTCAGCAGCAGCGCGGCAGTCTTGGCGGCCAGTTGGTTGGGCGGCGCCATGAGCACGACGCAGATGCCGGCCGTGTAGACGACGGCGAATGCGTTGACGTAGCGGCCGGCCCGTCCCAGACGCCAGACGGCAAGTTGGGTCCAGTCGCGGCCATCGGGGCGGCGTGCGCGAAGGGCGAGGACGACCGGGATGGCGTAGGCGATATAGAGAGCGACGGTGGACAACGATGTGACGACGGGGACGGCTTCCGTCCAGACCATGGCAATCAGGGCGGCGGCGACGACCGTCCAGATGGCCCAACCGGGCGTGCCGTGCCGTGGGTCGACGCGCTTCAGAAGGTGTGAGAGCGGAGTACCTTCATCGCGGGCCAGCGAGTAGATGGTTCGGGACGTGGAGGCTAACGCGGCGAGCCCGCAGAACCACATGGCCATCGAGGCCAGTGCGCCGAGGGCGGTGCCGGCGCGGGGCGACAGCGCGGTCTGGAGAATCGCGATGGGAGCGGGCGTAGAGGATTGGCGGAGAGCGGATGGGTCCTGGATGGCCAGCGTGAGGGCGAGCAGGAGGAGGTAGCCGACCACGCCGGAGACCGCAACCGAAAGGACGACACCCCACGGAGCCCGGCGGCGGGGATCGCCGGTTTCCTCCGCCATGTGCGCGGAACCGTCGAAGCCGGTGAACGTCCAGTGGGCCTGGAGCAAGCCGAGCAGGAACGCCCACCAATAGGGAGAATGGCCGCTGGTGTTGGTGGCTTGCGCGAGGAAGGAAACAGGCTGGAGAGGGGCGAAGTAGAAAACCGCGCCCGCGATGACGACCACGCCCACGATGTGGACGGCGACACTGACATCGTTGAGAATGGCGACCAGCCGGACGCCGAAGTGGTTCAGCGCACCCTGGTTGACGGTGATGAAGGCGAAGACGAGGAAAAGGCGCGCCGGAGTGGCTTCCCAGCCGAGGAAGGGGAGCACAAACTGGGCACAACTATAGTTAATGCCCGCTTGGGCGGCGATCAGGCCGAAGATGTTGAACCACGCAACAAACCAGGCGAGGCGGGGCGCGCCGAGCGCGGCGGTCCAGTGATACATCGCCCCGGAGGTGGGATAGGCGGAGCAAAGCTCAGCCATGGAAAGGGCGATGGTGAGGGTGGCCAGTGTGGCGAGCGGCCAGCCAAGCGACATCTCCAGGGGACCGCCCATTTCGAAGCCGTAGCCGAAGAGGGTGACCGCGCCCGTGAGGATGGAAATGATGGAAAACGAGATGGCGAAGTTCGAAAAGCCGCCAAGGGAGCGAAAGAGCTCCTGGGCGTAGCCGAAGCCGGCGAGGGCGGCCTTGTCGGACACGGGCATGGTCTCGACATTGTATCCAAGGACACGATGATTCTCCTCAGTTTTCTCAAGAGATAGGGGTTCCGTTCCGATGAGGTTTACGAGGCGCTGTACCGATGGTGCTTCCGGCGCAGAAGGGAGAGGGTAGAAGGGTGAACGTTTTGGTCGTGGACGATTCGTTGGTGATGCGCCGGATGCTCACGCGAGTTCTGCGGGCGACGGACCTGCCGATCCGGGAGATGTACGAAGCCTGCGATGGACTCGAGGCGCTGGCTCTCCTGAACGAACATCCCGTCGACTTCGTGTTGACGGACATCAACATGCCGAACATGGGCGGGCTGGAGTTTTTGGGAGTCGTCCGGCGAAATCCGGACTGGAAGAACGTTCAGGTCGTGATTGTGACCACCGATGGCGGCGAGCGGAGGGTGTTAGAGGCGCTGCGGCTGGGAGCGGCGGACTATCTTCGGAAGCCGTTCACGCCGGACCAGATCAGGGACAAGCTGTCGGCCCTGGTGGAGGCCGGGGCGTCTGAGCCAGGACTAACGTCAGCGGCCTAAACCAAGAGTGACTCTGGTTGCGAGACCGCATAACCGGTATACTCGGCCCATGAAGCGGCGCGAATTCCTCGTGGCCACCGGCGCCTGCGCAGTGGCTGGTCCGGTGGAAGGCGCCGGAGACACCGGCTGGTTCGACCGGCCCATGCGCTGGTCGCAGTTGACGCTCGTCGAAGATGATCCCGGCAAGTTCGACCCCGATTTCTGGCTCGACTATTTCCGCCGCATCCATTCCGATGCCGTCTGTTTGTCGGCGGGCGGCATTGTCGCCTACTACCCTACCGAGGTCAAACTCCACCACCGTTCGCGATGGCTCAACGACTTCCAGGCCCGCAACGGCCGCTTCGCCGGCGACCCCTTTGGTTACCTCGTCGAAGGCTGTCGTAAACAGAACATGGTCGTCATCGCGCGCACCGATCCCCATGCCGTTCTGGATGACGTGCAACAGGCGCATCCCGACTGGATTCAGCACACCGCGGACGGCAAACCGCGCCGCCACTGGGCCGACCCCAGCCGCTGGGTCACTTGCGCCCTGGGTCCCTACAACTGGGACTTCATGAACGACGTCAACCGCGAAATCGTCAGCCGCTATCAGGTCGACGCCATCTTCTCCAATCGCTGGGCCGGGCACGGCGACTGTTACTGCCCGCACTGCCGCCGCATGTTCCGCGACAAGACAGGCCGTGAAATCCCTATCGACACAAACCCAGCCGGCGAAACCCGCCGGCTCTACCTCGAGTGGCGCGAACAGCGCTTGTTCGAAATCTGGCGGCACTGGGACGCGGCCATTCGCCAGGTGCGCCCGGCCGCCTGCTTCATCCCCAATTCCGGCGGCGGCGCCGGCTCCGAACTCGACATGAGGCGGGTCGGCGAAATGGCCCCGATCCTCTTTGCCGACCGCCAGGCGCGGCGCGGCCTCACCGCTCCCTGGGCGAACGGCAAGAACGCCAAGGAATACCGGTCCGCCCTGGGGATGAAACCCATCGGCGGCATCTTCTCGGTCGGCGTCGAGGAACCCTACCGCTGGAAGGACTCGGTACAGTCGGATGCCGAAATCCGGATCTGGGTCGCCGATGGCGTCGCGCAGGGCTTGCGTCCCTGGTGGACGAAGTTCGCGGGCGTCGTTCGTGACCCGCGCTGGCTCGACACGGTTGCCGCCGTCTATCAGCGGCTCGCCCGTTGGGAGCCCTACCTTCGCAATATTGAGCCGCTGGCGGAAGTGGGCCTCGTCTATTCCCAGCAAACGTCGCGCTACTACAAACGCAGCGAAGAGGCCGCGCTCGGCTTCTATCAGGCCCTCACTGAGGCCCGCATTCCGTTCGAGATGGTCCACGACCAGAAACTCGACGACCCGCTCACGCGCCGCCTTCGCGTGCTTATCCTCCCCAACATCGCCTGCCTGTCCGACGCCCAGTGCGCCCAGCTATCCGCCTTCGTCCACCGCGGCGGCGCACTCATCGCCACCTTTGAGACTTCCCTCTACGACGAACGCGGACGCCGCCGGCCCGACTTCGGCCTCGCCCCCCTCTTCGGCGCCCGCTTCGAAGGGCGTGTGGAAGGACCTCTGCAAAACTCCTATCTGCGTCTCGAACACGACACCCGCCACCCTGTTCTCCGCGGCCTGGAGAAAGCGCCGCGCATTATCAACGCCTCCCGCCGCGTCACCGCTTCCCCAACCCTACCGCTCGACGCCAAGCCTGTCACCTTCGTCCCCTCCTACCCCGACCTGCCGATGGAGATGGTCTTTCCCACTCAGGAAAGAACCGGCATCCCGGAACTCTATCTCCGCACCGCCGGCCAGGGCAGGGTAGCCTACGTTCCCGGCGACCTCGATCGCACCTTCTGGGAGGTGCTCGCTCCGGACCACGCCGTCCTTCTCAAGAACGTTGTCGATTGGGCCGCCCGCGACAGCCACCCCCTCCGCGTCACCGGACCCGGTTGGCTCGACGTCGCTCTCTGGCGTCAGTCCAAGAGCATCACGGTCCACCTCGTGAACCTCACTAATCCGATGGCGATGAAGGGGCCTTACCGTGAGCTGATCCCCCTGGGTCGCCAGACGGTCTCAGTCCGTCTTCCTGCCGGGGTTAAGCCGCGGCAGGTCCGCCTACTGACCGCGGGAACCACCGCCGAAGCGGACATCCGCGACGGTTGGCTGACCTGCGTCGTGCCGCGAACGTTGGACCATGAGATCGTTGCGATTGACTTGAGTTGACGGCTACTTCCGCACCCGCGCCAGCCAGTTCTGGATCAAAGTCAGCGGCCGTAGGGTCTCCGCGTCCGCCACCGGTACCGGAACCAGGAACCGCTTCCCGTCCTTCGCCACGGCATAGCGTTCGAAGAACGCGACCTCGATGCGCGTCTCCCACGTTCACTTTCGCCGCCGACAATGTACCGTCTTCTTCCAGCCAATACAACTCTCTCCCATCCCCGCGCCACCGCGGCCAGCGACCCCCGTATCTTGACACCTGCCACTTGGCCCCCGTCGCCGGATACGGCTGCACGGGTGGATCTCGCGGTAAAGCAGTCCTCGTCCACCGCCCGCCCAGTCACTGGCCCTCTTATCGGCGCCGCTACTAGCAAGCAGCAACTCTTCCTGCCCTTCCCCACTGGCGCTCTTCACATATAGGTCAAACTGCCCCTTTGTCGCGGACCGCGGTGAACACGATGCGGCCCCCATCCGGCGAACGGTGCGCGATCAAGTCTCGAGTCGAAGGTGAGCCGCGTCGAAGTGCCGCGCGCCAGATCCCGCACCCAGACGTCACCTTTGAGAAAGAACGCGACCTGCTTCTCGTCCGGCGACAGCACCGGCTCAAGTCCAGAGACGCCCGCGCGGACGATTCCGGCTCCACCACCAGGATCCCGTTCCCGGATACCGTGAACGGCGCACGCCCGCGCTGCAGGCGGCCGATCCGGGAACTCGGCTATCAGCGATAGGTTGCCGCCCATCGCTTCAACGGTCTTGCGTAAGGTCGACAGCAGCAGGTCGCTGCGCTGCTCGATCCGGGACACGCTATCTTGCGTGATTCCCAGGGCCCTCATCCTGACCTGAGCCAGCTTGCTCTGTATACCCGGGGGTCGCCTTCCTGCCGTTGATCCGGTACAAACAATATGTCGTCCTCCGGCCAGAAACACCAGCCCTCGGAAATAGATTGCTCGCTCCGGTTCCGAGGCGCGATTCGTTTCGCAAGTGATTCATTTCATGGGAGGTGTGTTGTCGAAATTTGTCGAAGGTCCGTGGAGATGGAGCCGCAGGGGCAAGGTTCGTTGCGGCCGACCTTTTCACTCCGGATGGGCTGAGGCGGTTCCGGGGATTCCGGGGGCATTTCGTTTCGCAGGGACTTCGGTTGTTCTGAAATTGTGTCGAAATCTGTCGAATTGGGGAGCTTTCAGTCCTGCTTGAGGACAGCGTGAGAGGCTTTCAGGCGAACGGAGGGCGAAGCGTCGGGATTGGGTTTCGAATTCGGTCCGGCAGGTTTGGGCGGAGGCAAAGAGGCAGGAATCTTGAGCCAGTGGTGGATGGTGGAACGGTGGAGGTTGAACTTCGTGGCAACGGCGGAGGCGCTGAGTCCGAAGCCGAGCGCAACGGCAGCGCCGGACTGGACAGGGGCGAAATTGGTGTCGAAATTTGTCGATTTCGAGGAAGGGGCGAAACAGGTAAACGTGCTCATACCGGGCCCAGGATGAGGCGGGGGGAGAGAGCTGTCGGGCGGGCTTCTGTAAATCGATAAAAAGATGGGAAAAATAAATTTCAATCAGGCGTCAATGTGTTTTTTTCTTCAGGGCGAAGAAAAAAGAAAGCTGTCAAAGACGGAGATTTAAGGGGTCAGGGGGAGAGCTTTCAGCGTTGGCAGTCCGCTCTCAGCTATTTGGAGTGCCGCTACTAGGCGGCGCAGAACGGTGCGTCACCATTGAAGGTGAATATTCGGTTGGGCGTGGGGGTGTCGAAAAGTGTCGAAGCGGCTCGGCGGGGCTGGGGGGATTTCGTTTCGCAGAGCGTTGATTTGGTTGGGCGTGGGGTGTCGAAAAGTGTCGAAGCGGCTCGGCGGGGTTGGGAGGATTTCGTTTCGCAGAGCGCTGATTCGGTTGGGCGCGAGAGTGTCGAAAAGTGTCGAACCGGCCGGCTGCGGTTGGGCGTAGGGAGGTGTGTCCGGGCCGAGGGAGCATGGGAACGAGATCCTTTCTGTCCAAGAAATGAAAAAAGGACCAGGGAGTCTCGCCCCAGGATTATCTGAGCGAAGACACACTAGTCCTCTCTGCTTGCGAGAGTATCATGGTTCGATCTCGGATGTCAAGAGAAAAAGATGGGGTTTCCTGGTTGGAGGAGATTCGCCTGACCGGGGGGTCCTCTACTCACGCAAAGGCGCCAGGCTCGCCAAGGGGAGGCCGGGGGGCCATGGACGTTCCGGCGATGGTGGGTCGGGGCAGCGAGATCGGCGGAGACACGGAACTTTTCGGCGAGATCGGGCGAAATGTGTGGCGGTTATCTGCGCTTTTGTCGCTCGCAAACGGTATTTCCGCCAGAGTGCCACTGTGACGGGTCAGATAGGATGACCCGCGGACCACCGCGGACCACGGCGCCATGCTGCCAGCGACGGCCGGAGAGAAGCTTCGGATCGTAAGATACTCCCACGACAGTCAGTAAGGAACGCCTTCCCATACGAAGAAAGTAATTGACTTATGATGGTCTCGCATGTCTCCCGCCGTCTCGGGCTCGGGCAACATTACCGTCCACGTCTGTGGAGACCACAACACCGTTGCCGTGTGCCAGCGCCCCGGCGTTCACTTATGGCGGCCGCGGCCACGCAGGCCTGTGCATGAACGCGAAGTCTTATATAGCCATCTCGAAACTATCCCTTTTACCGCTCGGCAGTCTGAACTTGCCCTCGTGGAACGGTGGCTCTCCGGCGAGCAGACGATTTCCGTGCTCACCTTTACGGGCGCGGGCGGAACCGGCAAGACGCGCCTGGCCCTGGAGTTATTTCACCGTCACGAGCAGGAATGGTCGTCCGGCTTCATTACGGGCTTTCACGAACCCCACTCGCTCGCCGCCGCCCCCGCCGCGCCGCCCACCAGAAAACCCCTCCTCGCCGTGGTCGACTATGCCGCCTCTCACACTGAGGACCTCCGCAAGTTCCTCGAAGATCTCGCGCAGTACGGCACGCCTGTCCCCAAGGTCCGCATCCTCCTGTTGGAGCGTTTTGCCGACCCCCAATCCGGTTGGTATCAGCGCCTGTTCAGCTATTCCCAAACCGCCTGCACCGCGGACCTCTTTCACCAGGCCGAACCCGTCCGCCTCGGCCCCGTTTCCGAACTGACGGACCGCCGGACGATTTTCGAACGCACCCTGGACGCCAGCGCCGAATTTCACGCGAAGACTCCCAGGCCGGACGGTCAATTGGACGACACCCTGCTCGGCAAGCCCGATTTCGCCGACCCGCTGGTGGTGATGATGGCCGCCCTCGCCGCCTGGGAAAAAGGCGTCTATGGGGCTCTGACGCTCAACCGTCCTGACCTGGCGGTGGTCATGGCGCGGCGCGAGAAGACGCGCTTGGACAAACGTTCCCCGTCGGTGTTGCTGGCACACCTGGCCACGCACAGCACTCTTTGTGGCGGATTCGATCGCGAAACCCTCATCAGAGTCGCCCGCGAAGAAAGCGAAGCCTTGGGCATGGAATATGGGACCGGACCCGGCCAACTCGCGCGCGACCTTGCCGAACTTCTTCCCGGTACATCACCCGGCGCGAGCGGAGCTGTTTTACCGGACATCATTGGCGAAGCCTTTGTGCTCGATGGGAAGCCCGAGGGAATCGCCCGCGCGGCGCACCGCAACGGCGGCGCCGTGGTGCGCACCCTCACGCGCGCCCTTCAGGATTTCTACGATCCCCACACCGTCCGCGGAAAAAGCCAGTTTAATGTCGACGGCGCGCAAGCGGTCGCCTGGCTGCGGACGCTGGCCACCGAGGCGGAAGCAGGCGACCTCGAGTTGTTGCGCGCCATCGGCGATAATCTTCCCGATTCGTCCCTGGAACTGGCGCCGCTCGCCGCCGAAGTGACCGCACGATTGGTGGACCATCTCTCCGCGTTGGCGGACCTTCCGGAAGATCTCCAAGCGGAACGGGCGCGCTTGCTGAACAACTACGGAAACCGGCTCAGCGACATCGGGCAGCGAGAAGCGGCGCTGGAGGCTGCGCGCGAGGCCCTGGAGATCTATCGCCAACTGGCGGCCGCCCGCCCCGACGCCTTCTTGCCCGACCTGGCGAGGTCGCTGAGCAACTACGGAAACTGCCTCAGCGACACGGGGCAGCGGGAAGCGGCGCTGAAGGCCGCGCGCGAGGCCCTGCAGATCTACCGCCAACTGGCGGCCGCCCGCCCCGATGCCTTCTTGCCCGACCTGGCGATGTCGCTGAACAACTACGGAAACCGGCTCAGCGACACCGGGCAGCGGGAAGCGGCGCTGGAGGCCGCGCGCGAGGCCCTCGCGCTCTACCGCGAACTGGCGGTCGCCCGTCCCGACGCTTTCTTGCCCGACCTGGCGAATTCGCTGAACAACTACGGAACCATGCTCAGCGACATCGGGCAGCGGGAAGCGGCGGTGGAGGCGGCGCGCGAGGCGGTGGAGATCCGCCGCCAACTGGCGGCCGCCCGCCCCGACGCCTTCCTGCCCGACCTGGCGATGTCGCTGAACAACTACGGACTCCGGCTGAGTGACATCGGGCAGCGGGAAGCGGCGCTGGAGGCCGCGCGCAAGGCCCTTGAGATCTACCGCCAACTGGCGGCCGCCCGCCCCGACGCCTTCCTGTCTGACTTGGCGAGGTCGCTGAACAACTACGGAAACCGGCTCCGCGACATCGGGCAGCGGGAAGCGGCGCTGGAGGCCGCGCGCGAGGCCCTGCAGATCTACCGCGAACTGGCGGCCGCCCGCCCCGACGCCTTCTTGCCCGATCTGGCGACGTCGTTGGCGGCCACGGCCACGGTGACAAGCGACCCGGGCGAATCCGCCGCTCTGTTCCACGAGGCAATCGAGAAACTGCTGCCGCCGTTCCTCCAAATCCCGCAGGCACACGCGCGCCTCATGGGCCGCATTGCCGGCGACTACTTGAAACAATGCCAGCAACTCGACTGCCCGTCCGACGACGAGTTGCTCACCCGGATTCTTCCCGGCTTGGAAAGACTACGCAACAACGCAGAAGGAGCATCGTCATGATCGACCCGGCAACCCTGGCAGTCACCGTTTTCAACTTCCTGCTCCCCCACCTCGATTACGTGCGTGGGAAAGTGGCGGACAGCGCGCTCGCCGAATCGGGCAAAGCTCTGGTGGGGCTGCTGAAAGACAAGTGGCTGGCGGGAAGCGAAACCGCCAAGGCTGCCCTGGCGGACGCCGCCGCCCATCCCGACGATGCGGACAACCGGGAAGCCGTCATCACCCAACTGCGGAAAGCCCTCAAATCCGACCCCGATTTCGCCAGCGAAGTTGCACGCCTCGCCACCGCCGCCGGCATCCAACTGAACATCACCGGCGACAGCAACAGGACCGCCGTGGTTCAAGGCTCCGGCAACATCATTGACATCCGCTAACCCAAGGGCTTGGTCGCCTTCCGCGGTCAGCAGTCAGTGTGGTGCGGCGGGCTGAAGCCCGCGGCAGCCTGAAGGCCGCCCCACGGAGTCTTGAGCAGTTGAATCGCGCCGTTACACGCGACAAAGCATCGGTGGCGTAGGGGATGGGGTGAGGGGCGTTTCGGTGGTGTTCCGGGTCTGGCGCGCACGCTCGACGAACTCTTCCGAGCCGAGGGGGTTGCCGGCGTAAGCCGAAGGTGGTGGAGAGGCCGAGGTGGAGCTGGACGATGGCCAGGGAGGACGTGTTCGGCGGCGGCGTTGACGCGGAGTTGTTTGAGGTAGACATGTGCACCGTGATCTGACACGGCGACGCCGCGCCCTACCGCTTCTTCTTAAGCGCCTTCTTCTTTGGGGATGGACGCGGAGACGCGGCCTTGGCAGGTTCGGCCCAGGTGACCCGAGAGTCCGCATTGCCGGCCTCTTGTCCGAGCACGACCCCAAGCTGCGCCATCTGCTCCATACCGGAAAAGTCCCAGCTATCCGCGTAATCGTCGGTCGGCTGGTGATAGTTCTTCTCGTGATACTGCTCCAGCAGCGCCAACTTCCGCTCTGCGTCCGCCAGATACTGTTTCCCCCCGTTCACGCTGAAGGCAGCAACACCCGCCTTGGCCAGCGGAAAGTGATCCGATCGGAAAAAGCTCCCCTGCTCCGGCCGTGGATCTGGTGCGATCGTCAATTGCAGCCGCCGGGCTACCGCCTGAATCTCCGGCCAGAACGTCGTCCGCTCCGCCCCGTTCATCACCACATCGCGCGTCCGCCCGAACGGAAAAAACGAATCGAAGTTCAGCGCCAGCGCGATCTTCTCCAGTGGCACCAGCGGATGCGCCGCGAAATACTCCGCGCCCCGCAACCCCACTTCTTCCGCCGCCGTGAACAGGAAGTACGCCGATCGCCGCGGCTTCACCGGTAACTCCGCCCACACACGCGCCATCTCCAGCAACACCGCGCACCCCGTCGCATTGTCCACCGCGCCATTGAAGACCTCGTCGCCTTTCCCTAGATGGTCCCAATGGGCGCTAAAGAGTACATACTCCGCTTCCAGGGCCGGATCGCTCCCGGCGATCATGCCCGCTACATTGCGGACCCGCATCTCCCGCACTTTCGCCCGGAAGTCGCCCTGAAACCGGCTCTTCAGCGGAATCGCCCGGAAGCCCCTCGTATTGGCCCGCCGGAGCAAATCGTCCACTGTTTGCCCCTCGGTCGCCAGCCACCGCGCCGCCGCCTGCTGCGACAGCCAACCCGCAAACGCGAGCGCCTCGCCCGTCACCTTTACCGCCGCGTCTTCCTGCCCCCACGAATTCCGCACCACATCCCAGCCGTAGCCGGCCGTCTCCGGCGTGTGCAGGATGATCGCCGCCCGCGCCCCGCGCCGCAGCGCTTCTTCGTACTTATAGGTCCAGCGGCCGTAGTAGGTGAGCGCGCGCCCGCCGAAAAACGCCGGATCATCCGACGGCGGCTCGTTGGTGAACAGCACCACGACCTTCCCCTTCACTTCCACGCCCTGATAGTCGTCCCAGCCGAACTCCGGCGCGCTGATTCCATGCCCTACGAAGACAGCCCCGGCATCCAGCGTCTGGTGGGTCTGCTGCGTTTGCGCGTGGCCTACAAACTCATTCAGCCACTTGAAATCAAGCCCCCCCGCCTTCAGAGTCGACGACGCCTCCGTCTGCACGCCCACCAGCGGCACCTCCTGAAAGGTCACCCGTTTCACGCCCGCAACAGTCAACTGGGACGCGAGATACTCCACCGCCAGTTCGCCGCCCCGCTGCCCGGTTCCCCGTCCTTCCAGCAAGTCGCTCGACAGAAATTTCACGTGCGCGCGAATCCGCTCGCTACTGATTTCCTGGCCCGTCAAAGCACTCGTCATCAGAACCATCGCCGCCATCCACCGCACCGCTACTTGCTCCCCAACCACTTCTCCAAAAAACCTTGCCAGGCGGCATCAATCGCTGGACCCGTCGCCTTATGCCCGTCGTTGGTCGAAGCGAACTGAATCCGATCCTCCATCCCAAGCAGTTTGTACACTTCCTTCGCCCGGTTGAAGTACCCCCAACTCTGCAAATCGTCGGAATCCCCGCCCGTATCTTCCTTCTGGCTTCCGCCGATCAACAGAAACGGGCGCGGCGCCGCCAGCGCCACCACCTCATGATGGTCGTGCTCAAACCCCGGCCGCTGCTTGTCCGGATTCAACAGCCCCAGCACCGTATGGTCCGGCCCCGGTAACTGGTCCCACTTCCTCGTCCAATCGAGATACCACGGTGCATACCAGTTGGTTCCGCCGTTTGCCGCCAGGTGCGGGTCCAGGGCGACCGTAGCCGCAATCTCGGGCGCGAACGCCGACACGTACACCGCCGTCTTCGCACTCAACGAAAACCCCATAAACCCGATCCGCTTCATGTCCACCATGCCGGTTGATTTCAGATAGGCCACTTCGCGCTTCACGTCGTGCACCATCTTCCCCATCGGCAGCCACCGCCCAAACCGTTCGTACACCTTGTCGGCCGCGCCATTCCTCGCCGTGGTCCCATCCCGGTAGTGCCGGATAAACGACCAACTCGTCAGCACGACGTACCCCTTGCCCGCCAGCCACGATCCCCACCATTGTTCGGGCATCTGGTAGTCCGGCGTCGAGGATGTCCAGGCAATCACCGCCGGTCGCTTATCGCCCTTCTTCGCGCCCTTGGGCACGAGCAGCAGATGCTTCTGATAGAAATCCTTCTCGATGGGGATCTCGAGGTGAATGCGCGTGTATGTTTCCTTCTCCTGGGTGTCCAGCACGCGCACCTTCTTGATATCCCCAAACCACTGCTTGTCCTTCCCCTGCGGCTCGATCTTACCCAGAATCGTCATCCATCGCCGCTCAATCTCGGGGCGGCGCTTCTTCCACCAATCGTTTGGCGACGACAGTCCGTCCACCAGCGACAGCACCTGTTGCGTTTCCGCGCCTGGTTCCGGCGCCGGACTGCCTTTCGAGGTTACCCGGTGCTGGTTCAACCGCTGTTCGGGGGCCACAGCAAAGGCGAGAGCGAGAATCATCCAAATCTTGATCGGCATTACGAGGTTTCCTGCTATACTGTCCTTTTAGTATCCCCTAAATGGACTTTTCCCTCTCTCACCTCCGTGCCCTCGAGGCCGAAAGCATCCATATCCTTCGCGAAGTCGCCGCCGAATTTGAGCGCCCGGTGATGCTGTATTCCATCGGCAAAGATTCCTCGGTCATGCTGCGGCTCGCCCAAAAGGCCTTCTATCCCGGTAAACTGCCGTTTCCGCTGTTGCACATCGACACCGCGTACAAGTTCAAGGAGATGATCGAATTCCGCGACACGTACCCGAAGAGCATCGGCGCGGAACTGCTCGTTTACTCGAATCGCAAAGCTCTCGACGAAGGCGCCAACCCGTTTGCGCTGGGTACCCAGAAGTGCTGCGCGCTCCTCAAAACACGCGCCCTGCTGGACGGTCTGGCCAACTGGAATTTCGATGCCGCCTTCGGTGGCGCCCGTCGCGACGAGGAGAAGGCCCGCGCCAAGGAACGCATCTATTCCTTCCGGGACAAGTTTGGCCAGTGGGACCCGAAGAACCAGCGTCCCGAGTTATGGAGCCTGTACAACGCGCGCATCGACAAGGGTGAAACGATCCGCGTCTTTCCTCTCTCCAATTGGACTGAACTCGATGTCTGGCACTACATTCACGTGGAAGACATCCCGATCGTGCCGCTCTACTTCGCCAAGGAGCGGGAAATGCTGGTCCGCGGCAACTCCGTCATCCCCCTCGAACATAACTACCCGCTACTGCCCGGCGAGAAGCCCCAAAAGGTTACGTGCCGGATGCGCTCTCTCGGCTGTAGTTACTGTACTGGCGCCATCCAGTCCCAAGCGGATACTGTTCCCAAGATCATCGAAGAGCTGATTCAATTCCGCCGCTCCGAGCGCGAATACCGGATTATCGACCACGACCAGGAAGGCTCCATGGAGATTAAGAAGCGCGAGGGCTACTTTTAATGGCTCTCACCATCGAAGAATTTCTCGCTCAGCAGGAAGAGCGCGACCTGCTCCGTTTCTCTACCGCCGGCAGCGTCGACGACGGTAAGTCCACGCTCATCGGCCGCCTTCTCTACGACTGCAAGTCCGTCTACGAAGATCAACTCCGTTCCGTAGAGAACTCGCGGATCAATCGCTCGACGGGTCCCATCGATTTCTCGCTCCTCACCGACGGTCTGAGGGCCGAACGCGAACAGGGCATCACGATCGACGTGGCCTATCGCTACTTCGCCACGCCCAAGCGGAAGTTCATCATCGCCGACACCCCGGGCCACGAGCAGTACACCCGCAACATGGCCACCGGGGCGTCCACCGCGTCGCTCGCGATCATCCTCATCGACGCGCGCAAGGGCCTCCTCCCTCAGTCGCGCCGGCATACGTATATCTCCTCGCTGCTCGGCATCCCCTATGTCGCCGTCGCCATCAACAAAATGGACCTGGTCGATCACTCCGAGCAGGTCTACCACGATATTCAGGCCCAATTTTACGCTTTCGCCCACAAGCTGAATTTCAAGGGCATCGCGATTTTCCCAGTCTCCGCCTTGAATGGCGACAACATCGCCAAACCCAGCACCCAGATGCCCTGGTACAACGGGCCCACGCTGCTCGAACATTTGGAGAATGTCCCTGTCGCGGCCGCCGACAGTTCAGAGGATGTGCGTCTCCCCGTTCAGTACGTCATCCGCCCGGACCTCGACTTCCGCGGCTTCGCCGGCCAACTCGCCTCGGGCCTTGTCCGCCCCGGCGACACCCTCATGGCCTTGCCATCCGGCCGCACCTCCCAGGTCAAGCGGATCGCCACCTTCGATGGCGACCTCGACACCGCGTTCCCCCCGCAGAGTGTTTGCATCACGCTCGCCGACGAAATCGACATCAGCCGTGGCGACATGCTCGTCTCTCCATCGCGCATGCCTCACGTCTCCCGCCGCCTGGAAGCCATGGTCGTCTGGATGAACCAGCAGCCCCTCGACCCCGCGCGTCCCTACCTCATCAAGCACACCACCCAGCAGGTGGGCGCCAGCGTCAACCGCATCCTCTACCGCGTCAACGTGAATTCCCTCGAACATGAGCCCGCCGCCCAGCTCGAACTCAATGAAATCGGCGCGCTTGCCCTCGAGACCACCAAGCCCCTTTTCTACGACGCCTACCGCCGCAACCGCCACACCGGCGCCATCATCCTCATCGATCCCATCACCAATGCCACGCTTGCCGCCGGCATGATCCTCGAACGCGAGCGGCCCCAAACCACCGCGGCGCACCCCGGCAAGCTGCACCTCCAGTTCGCCACCGGGCGCCTCACCCCCGCCGAACGCTACGCCCGCATGGGCCACCTCCCCGTCACCATCTGGCTCACCTCCCGCGCCGACCTCGCCTGGCTGCTTGAACGCCGCCTCTTCGACCGCGGCTGTGCTGTTCAGGCCCTCGCCGACGAACTCGAAAGCCATCTCCTCCCGGAAATGGCTCGCCTGCTCAACACGGCCGGCCTTATCGCCATCTGCTCGGTCGCCTCCGACGACGCCGACGAACGCGCCCAGGCGCGCCAACTCCTCGGCAGCCGCAGCCTCATCGAATACGCGCCCAGCGACCTGCCGCCCGATGACGAAAAAGCCGTCCAGCAGATCCTCGCCGACCTTGACGGGCGCGGCGTCTTCCTGCCCGGCGACTTCACCTCGGGGGAAGGGATCTGACCGGGATTTAACCTGAGCCCCCTAACTACCGATTGGTCACAACTGTAACGGGAACTTACTTGTAGCCGGCGGTGTCCATGAGATCGTGCCTGTGCTCGTTGGGCTGATCCATTCTGTCCTCTATTCGGCAGCCGTATGGTGCTTACTCGCGTTCGGAGCCTTAATAACGGTGTGCTCCGAGTCCTCCGTCTTCGCGAATCCGCCCCCTTCCCCTCGCCGCAGGGGCCGGATCGCAAAGGGGTAAGAGTGAATGAATGCTTTGTCGATCTGCAAGGCCACCCCACTGCCAGTATCCTACGAGTAGAGAGGTGTTTCCATGGCGACTCTGGATTGGTCACAGTGCCCCGCGGTCGAAAGCGTTCCCGGAAAGGTGAGCGGCGCCTGGGTGTTTCGCGGCACCCGCGTACCCGTGTCGGCCATCTTCGAAAATCTCAAGTGTTCGTCGGTGGATGAGGTGGTCGAAAATTTTCATGTCACCCAAGAACAGGTCCAGGCGGTACTGGACTTCGCCGCGAGAAGTGCGCAGCTACCCCCGGATTCCTCACGCGCGGCATGAAAATCATCCTCGACGAGAGCGTGCCCCAGAAGCTCCGCCTTCTGATTGACAGTCGCCATACCGTCATCACTACATGGTTCCAGGGATGGTCCGGACTGAAGAACGGAATCCTGCTGACAACTGCCGAGAACGCTGGCTTCGATTTGTTCATCACTGCCGATCAGGAACTCAGCTATCAGCAGAACATGGCAGACCGGAGAATCGCGATCATCGTCTTGAGCACAAACAACTGGAGCGTGATCAAGGCTGGAATCACGCAGATCGCGTCTGCGGTCGATGCGGTCGTGTCCGGAAGTCTTGTCTTTGTCGATATCGGACACGAACGCGGCTGAGCGCCCTACCGCCGTCGCGGCGGGTTCTTGAACTCCGCCGGAAACTCCGCCACCCTGACCCGCCCGGATCCCACAGCGTCGACTCACCGCCCCGGTCCCGTTGAAGCGGAGTACTCATGCCGCTATGCCTTTGGATCTGGGCTTCGCCTCCACACCCATGCTGTCGAACCTGCTCCGCACACAAAAGAAAGGGAGGCTGACGCGTGAGCGCCAGCCTCCCAAATTATTGCGCGTTATGCGCGGGTTACCACTCCAGGCGCAGGCCCATCCGGAACGACCGTGCGAAAGGCTGGTCGCCCGTCGAGGAGCCGTTCACGCCACCGACACCGGTGATCACACCGACGTTCGCCAGCGCTGTGATATCCATCGCCGGGTTGGAGTAGTTGGGGTGGTTGAAGAAGTTCGTCGCCGTCAACTCCCAGCGGAGCCGGGGAGCATTTTCAGCGAAGATAAAGTTCTTGATGAAGCCGCCGTGCCAGACGTTGACACCAGGGCCTTTGATCAGGCCGCGGGAAGCCGTGCCGAACGATCCAGGAGTGGGAGCCGCGAAGGCCGAGGCATCAAACCACCGCGCCGGGCTTCGCTGGTCGCTGGGCAGGTTGCCGTCGCGCAAAACGTTCGGACGAATCGTCGTCAACGGCGCCGTCGCATTGGGCGAGAACCGGGTTCCGGTGGGGTCCGGACCCGTCCAGAGCGGCGTCAGGAACTGGTTGGAGTAGTAGCTGTAGATTCCCGTGATCTCCCAGCCCCGAACCATTAGGTCGACTGCCTTGTTGGCATTGGATAGATACTTCTGGCCCTTGCCAAATGGCAACTGGTAGATCCAGTTCATGTTGAAGCGATGGGTCGGAATGTCGAGTTCGACACCGCGTTCCCGCTGGCGATCGAAGGCGTATTCCGGCGAAGCCCCGCGGTTCAAGTCGCCAATGTCGCGAGCCCAACTCCACGAGGTCTGGAAGTACAGACCCTTGGCCATGTAGCGTTCCGCTTCCGCCGTGAGCGCATGGTACTGGTGACCTGCGCCATTGGTGAAGTAGCTGATGCCAGGATAGTTCGGGAAGGCCCGTGGCTTATTCACATAGGCCCGGGTGTCGGCGATGGGCGAGTTGAAGTCATACGAGTAGTCGCCCTGGCGCGTGTT
>JAEUQD010000203.1 GCA_016789925.1 Bryobacterales bacterium
TCCTGCTTCATGGCGACGGAGAGGTTGCCCTGGCCCATGCGGCCCATGCCGATGAAGGCGGTGCGGACGCGGTCGTTGGCGCCCTTCACGTTACCGGTGAACAGGGAGGTGGTGAATGCGGCAGTAGCTGCCTTCATGAAATCGCGGCGAGGGTTTTCGGACATAAGGACTCTTGCCGCGATTTTAGCAGGGAAGCGTTAGATGTAGCCCAACCGGCCGGTAGAATCGCCCAAAGAATCGGTCCGAACGTCCACCATTTCGAGCATCGAAAGGTAGAGGTTGGCCATGGGCGTCTCCTTGGGATAGCGGACGTGGCGGCCGTTGCGAAGCTGGCCATTGCCGCTGCCGGCGACGACGACGGGGAGGTCGTGATGGGTGTGGCGGTTGCCGTCGGAGAGGCCGGAGCCGTAGACGACCAGGGAGTGGTCGAGGAGCGAGCCGTCGCCGTCCTTGACGGAATCGAGGCGCTGGAGGAACCAGGCGTACTGTTTGACGTGGTACTCGTTGATCTGGCGAATCTTTTCGATCCAGTCGGCTTTGTTGAGGTGGTGGGTGAGGCCGTGGTGACCGTCGCTGATGCCGATTTCGCGATAGGGGCGGTTGGAGCCTTCGCGGGCGAGCATGAGGGTCATGATGCGGGTCTGGTCGGATTGAAGACCGAGCAGCATGAGATCGAAGACGAGGCGGGCGTGTTCGGCGTAGTCGACGGGGATGCCCATGGGCTTCTGGAAGCCAGGGGCGAGGGTGGTGAGGTCGACGGTGTTGGTAGCGAGCTTTTCGGCGTTGGAAATGCGGGTTTCGACTTCGCGGACCGCGGTGAGGTATTCGTCGAGCTTGCGCTTGTCGGTGGGTCCCAGTTCAGCCTTGAGGCTGGCGGTGTCTTCGAGGACGAAGTCGAGGATGCTCTTGTTGTAGCGTTCGCGCTTGGCGCGGGAGGCGGCGGTCTCGGTGGGGTCACCGGCGCCGAAGAGACGTTCGAAGATGACGCGGGGATTGGTTTCCGGCGGGTTCGGAGTTTTTGGGGAACGCCAGGAAATGCTGTTGGAGTAGGCGCAGCTATAACCGGAGTCGCAGTTGCCGGCGAGGCGGCCCGCTTCGAGGGTGAGTTCGAGGGAGGGGATGCGCGTGCGGTTGCCGATGGCGCTGGCGGCAATCTGATCGACGGAGACACCCAGCGAGATGTCGGCGGCAGCGGTTTTGCGGGGATGAACGCCGGTGAGGAAAGTGGAGGCGGCGCGGGCATGGTCACCGGGACCGTCGCCGAGGGCGCGGCCCGTGTTATGGGTGAGCCCGGACATGACGGTGAGCTTCTCGCGCATGGGTTCGAGCGGCTTCATAATGCGCTCGAAGGCAAAGTCGCGGCCCGTGGTCTTGGGGGTCCAGTCCTCCATGATGATGCCGTTGGGGACGTAGAGGAACAGCATGCGTGTCGGCGACTTGGCGGCGATGCGGCTGGCCGCGGGCGTCATCGCGTCGAGGGCGGGCAGGGCGACGGCTGCGCCCAGGCCACGCAGCAGGGCGCGGCGCGACAGATGTCTGTTCGTCAGGGTCATAGGGACTTGGCTCCTTCTCCGCTTCGCATCCTGAATGGCGGACTATTAACGATACCTAAGATGATACTGGAAAAACGGTAGCCTTGGGAGGCGGCATCCTTCGAAATGGCCCGCAAAACCGGTTTGTCGCTGGACTCGATGCCGCGGCCAAGGGCGAAGGTCATCAGCTTTTCGGTGAGGCAGCGGGTGAAGGCGTCGGCGTCGGCGCGGAGGATGGCCTTCATTTCGGCGGGCGTGGTGAAGCTGCGGTTGCCGGGGAGGGTGCCGGCGGCGTCGATGGGGAACGACCCGTCTTCGGTGCGCCATGCGCCGATGGCATTGTAGTTTTCGAGGCCAAAGCCGAGGGCATCCATCTTGTCGTGGCAGACGGCGCAGGCGGGGTCGGCGCGATGGCGTTCGAGCTGCTGGCGGAGCGAGACGGTCTTGCCGATCTCTTCTTCCTTGAGCGTCGGGACGTTGGCGGGCGGGGCGGGCGGACGGGTGGCGAGGAAGTTTTCAAGCACCCAAAGGCCGCGCATGACGGGCGAGGTGCGGGTGGGGTATGAGGACACGGTGAGGACGCTTGCGTGGGCGAGAAGGCCTCCGCGCTGCGGGGTGTTCAATTCGACGCGGCGGAACTGGCGGCCCTCGACGCCTTCGATGCCGTAGTGCTGGGCGAGACGATCGTTGAGGAAGGTGAAATTGCCGTCGATGAAGTCGAGGATGTTGCGGTCTTCGCGGATCATGGCTTCGAAGAAGAGCAGCGTCTCCTTCTTCATGGCTTCGCGGAGGTCGGCGTCCCAGGTGGGGAAGCGTTTGGGGTCGGGATTGACCTGGGCGAGGTTGCGGAGTTCGAGCCACTGTCCGGCGAAATTGTCGGCGAGGGCGGCGGACTTGGGGTCGGCCAACATACGCTTGACTTCGGCGGTCAGGACCTCGGGTTTGCGGAGTGTACCCTGGCGGGCGAGATCGAAGAGGCGGTCGTCGGGCATCGAGGACCAGAGGAAATAGGAGAGGCGAGAGGCGAGTTCGAAGTCGTTCAACTCGCGCGCGCCCTCGGGCTCGATGCGGAAAAGGAAGTTGGGGGAGACGAGAGCGGCCTTGACGGCGAGGGCGATGCCCTGGCGGAAGGAGTCGCCTTCCTGGCGCGCCATGTCGACAAAGCGGAGGAGTTTGGCGGTTTCGGCGTCGGTGACGGGGCGGCGCCAGGCGCGCGCGGCGAAGTGGGCGACGATGCGGCGGGCGCAGTCGGCGGTTTCCTCCGCGCAGGTGAAGACGCGCTTGTGCGAGTCGGGCAACTCCTCGGCGGCGACAAAGGGACCGTGGATATCGATGGTATCGATATAGAAGCCGGGAATCGGAATGTTGATCGGACGGCCTTTCTGCTCCTTGGGCTTGCCGGGACCGGGGAAGACAAAGGCCGCGCCGACTTCGCTTTCGCCGGCGGGGACTTTGAGGCGGAGGTCAAAGTTGCGCTTCTGGTCGGGTCCGGTGATGACGTCAACCACCTGGGCCTGGCGGCCGCCGACGAGGATGGCGACCTTGGAGTGCGTGTCGTCCTCGTTGCCGGGTCCGCGGACCGCGATGCGGATTTCGTATTCAGCTTCGTAGGGGAAGCGGTGGCGGACGATGAGGGAGCCGCGGCGGACGAGGCGCTCGCCTTCAGGGTCGGCGGGCACGGTTTTGGATTCGCCGAATTTGTCGAGGTTATAGCTTTCAACGATGGGCTTGGGCGGGTTGGACGTGCGGAGGGCGACGCGGACAATCTGTTCGGCGGCTTCGAGGTACTTCTCGAGCAGAGAAGGGGAGACGGTGAGGACGTCGGCGATGTTGTCGAAGCCGTGGCCGGAATCGTCGAGAGGGAAGTCGTCGGCGGGGCGGAACTGGATGCCTAAGAGGTCGCGAATGGTGTTGTTGTACTCGGCGCGATTGAGGCGGCGGGCGGTGACGCGGCCGGGGTTGACCGGGCGCTTGGCGTCGAGGGCGGCGATGTGCTTCTCGGCCCAGTCGATGACGGCGGCTGCCGCGTCGGGGGCGGGCTTGGGTGCGCCTTTGGGGGGCATCTGGCCGCTGCGGACGCGCTGCACGACAGTTTCCCAGACATCGCGTTCGGACAAAGCGGTTTGGGGATTGCGCAGACGGTCGAGGTCGAGGTTGGCCATCTTCGCCTTGGCGTTGTGGCACATGGTGCAGTGCCTGGCGAGGAAGGGGGCGACGGTGGAGTCAAACGAATCCGCCGCGGAGAGAGGGAGGGCAAGTGTTGCCAGAAAGGCGGCAATCCTTCGCATGGGGATATCTTTAGTATAGCGATGCAGGGTAACTGGCTTTCGGACACGTCGGCGGACGCGCTGGAGGTGTGGGTGGAACTGTACCGGAACATGACGATGGGGGAGCGGGTAGCGCGGGTGTTCGAGTTGTGCGAGTTACAGCAGTCGCTGCAGGAGGCGAACGTGCGGGCGCTCTATCCGGAGGCGGATGAGCGGGAGGTGTTTCTGCGGGTGGCGGCGCGGCGGCTGGGGCGGGAGTGGATGATCAAGGCGTACGGTTGGGATCCGGATTTGCACCCATGACCTCGCTGCGGGCGGCGTTTCAAGAAGTGCTGGCGGCGCTGGACCGGCTTGAGATCCCGTACTTCATCGGCGGGTCGGTAGCCAGCGGCAGCTATGGTTTACCGCGGCAAACCAACGATATCGATATTGTGGCGGACTTCCGGGGAGTGGATATCGGGGAGTTCTGCGGCCTATTGGGCGGTGACTTCTATGTAGACGAGGTAACTGTTCACGAGGCGATCCAGGCAGGTCGCCCGTTCAATGCCATCCACCTGCGGGCGGCGTTGAAGTTCGATTTCTTTCCGGCAGGGGCGGAAGGTTTTGTCCAATCAGAGCTGGCGCGACGGAGATACACAGTTTCAGCCGTTCCTGGCCTGGAGGAGATCGAATTCCCGGTGTCCAGCGCCGAAGACGTTGTTCTGGCGAAACTGGTCTGGTTTCGGACGGGTGGCGAGGTGTCGGAGCGGCAATGGCACGACATTCTGGGAATCCTGAAGGTCCAGGCAAACCGGCTGGACCGTGAATATCTGGGACGGTGGGCGGCCCAACTCGGCGTGACAGATCTGCTCGAACGTGCGTCGACGGAACTGGGCCGCGAGGGTTGACTACGGTCCCCAGAGAGCCAAATCTCTGATGCGCTTGGTCTGGTTGATCCTGGGGAACCTAGAAGCCGAAAAGTACTATTACTTCCATATAACTCGGACAGTACCAAAACCCGAATTTCTCTGGTATGATAGCGGCCAAGTGGGCGGCTGCCTAGCGGCCCGCTCCCGGACGCAGCTTCGCGATTGCCGAAATTCCCATCGCTTTTGTGTAAGGCAAATTGCAAAGTGGGATGAATTTCTATAGCCGATTCAGTACCAGAGAGGTACGATTATGTCTGCAGCTGTCTGTTCCGGGCCGCCCAGAATGTCGCCAACGTCCGAGCCAGATCCAGAACGTCAACCCGCCTCCGCATCCCCGGAAACGACCGGGAATCAAGCATTCGACCACGCGCGCTGGATCCGGATTGTAGAACTGGTGCAGGCCAACCAGCCGGAAGGACTGGAAGAACTGTACCGGATTTTCCTCAAAGGGGTGCGGTTCTATCTGTGCCGCCAACTCGGTACGCAGGAACTGGACGACCGGGTTCACGACACGTTTCTGGTAGTGGTTAGCGCGATTCAACGCGGGGAGTTACGCGAACCGGCCCGCTTGCCGGGTTTTATTCGCACGGTAGTGCGGCGCCAGGTATTCGCGGAGATCGACAAGGTCGTGCAGACCCGGCGGGACCAGGTGGACTTCGACACCGGCGCGTTCATCGCGGACCACGGACGGAGTCCGGAAGAAACGGTGATTGCCGAACAGCGGGCCGAGATCATGCGGCAAGTTCTGGCGGAGATTTCGGACCGGGACCGTGAGATCCTCACGCGGTTCTACATTCAAGAGGAAGCGCAGGAACAGATCTGCTCGGACATGGGCCTGTCGGAGACGCAGTTCCGGCTGTTGAAGTCGCGGGCCAAAGCGCGGTTCGGCGAATTGGGAAAGCGCAAGTTGGTGCGCAACGCTGTGCGGCGTCTGCTGTTTCGGGACTCGGCGTAACCACCCCGCAAACCCGGTCCTCCGGTGGTCTAAAGGAAAAATTCTTTGAACTTGTCGAGCAGCGACTTGTCGTGAGGCTCGTTTTCCTGCGGAAGGGTGTCGCGCAACTGTTCGAGCAATTTGCGCTGATCACGGGTGAGCTTGGTGGGGGTGCGGACATCCACGTGCACGATGAGGTCGCCACGGCCACCGCCGTTGAGATAAGGAACGCCAAAATTCCGTAGCCGGATCTGGTCGCCGGATTGCGTGCCCTCAGCCACTTTCACGCGCTGGAGTCCGTCGAACGTCAACAAATTCACTTCGGTGCCGAGCGCCGCCTGGGCGATATTGACAGGAATGATGCAGTGCAGGTCGGCTTCGTCGCGCTTGAAGACGTTGTGCTCGGACACTTTCAGGACGACATAGAGGTCGCCGGCGCGGGCGCCAGGTTGCCCGGGCTGTCCTTCTCCGGTCAGTTTGAGGCGCGTACCGGTGTCGACACCGGGAGGCACGGTGACCTTGAGTTTGCGCTCGGAGCGTGAAAAGCCTTCCCCCCTGCACTGGGTGCAGGGACGCCGGATGATCTGGCCGCGCCCGCCGCACTGGGAGCACGACCGCCGGATGGAGAGGAAGCCTTGCTGGTAGATGACTTCGCCGCGTCCGCGGCACATCGGACATTGGGTTAAGCCATCCTTCGGTTCGGCGCCGGAGCCCGAACAACGGGAGCAATATTCGAGGCGCGGAATCTGGATTTCGATATCGGTCCCTTTGATTGCGTCCTCGAGGTTAATGGTGAGGTCGTAGCGGACATCTTCGCCGCGCTGCGGTCCCCGCTGCTGGCGGGTCCGGCTGCCGAAGATGTCTCCAAACCCGAAGAAGTCGCCGAGGATGTCGGAGAAATCGGAAAAGGCGGAGGGATCGAAACCCTGGGCGCCGCCGGCGGCCGCGGCAACGCCTTGGTGCCCATAGCGGTCATAAGCGACGCGTTTCTGCGGATCGCTGAGAACACCGTAGGCTTCGGCCGCTTCTTTAAACTTCTCTTCCGCTTCCTTATCGCCGGGATTGCGGTCGGGGTGAAACTTGAGGGCCATCTTGCGATAGGCGCTCTTCAAGGACTGGTCGTCGGCGCCACGCTCGACGCCAAGGATCTCGTAGTAGTCGCGCTGAGTCACGGGTGAACCGCCACTTTGACCATGGCCGGACGGAGCAGGCGACCCTTGAACTGGTAGCCACGCTGGTACTCTTCGACCACGGTCTGATCGGTTACGTCGTCGCGTTCCTCACGTTGGACCGCGTTGTGAAGATTCGGGTCGAAGGGCTGGCCGAGAGCGGCGATAGGTTGGAGGCCGAGTTTGGCGAGCGATTCGAGGAGGCGCTGATGAATCAACTCGATCCCGCGGGCATACTCCTGAAAGACGGGATCCCCGAGGCCGGTGGAGGGCGTAGTCAGGAGGGCGCGTTCGAAGTCGTCGATGATCGGGAGCAGGGCGTCGACCGCATCCTGGCTGGCCGTCTCGCGAATATCCTGTTTTTCCCGCTCCGCGCGGCGGCGGAAATTCTCGTAATCGGCCTGCCGGCGGAGGACCAAATCCTGCAACTGGGCCCTTTCGGCCAACGCGGTTTCCAACTGCGCGGCCAAGTCGGGCGTGGGGGCTGGGGCGGCCGCTTCAGTCAATTCCGGGCTTTCCGCAGTCTCAGCGGAACTCTTACCGTTGATGTCCATGTTTTCTTAAATCTCGATGCCTGTCCACTTCAGGATGGCAGACTTCCGAAGGCGCGGCCAACATGCAGTACGGCCGACATGACGCGCTCGTAGTCCATGCGCAGGGGCCCGAGCACCGCTACTTTCGCCGCGGAACCACCTGGCAACTCGACGGAAATACCAATCAGGGCCAACTCTCCCATGCTCGGATGCTCGTCCGCCAAGCCGATCCGCACCCCGAGTTCTCCGGCGGGCCGCGCGAGGAAGCGATCCAGCAGGTGCAGGATACGTTTCTTCTCTTCGAGCGCGCTGAACAGCTCCATCAGCCGCTCCTTGGTGAGGTGGAGCTCGAAGGCGACCAGGTTGGTAGCACCTTCCATGTGGACCTCGGGTTCCAGGTACACATCCAGAAGTCCTTTTTGGTAAAGGAGGATGAGCTTCCGGAGAATGGAATCGTAGGCGGCGCTGGTCTGCTCCATGCGGCGGCGCAATTCCGCCTGCACGTCCGCGATCACCCATCCACTGAAGTTCTGGTTGAGGTAATTGCGGATGGAAGTGAGCTGGTCCTGGGTGATCGTCTCGTCGAGGACGACCATCTGGTCGCGCACCATCTTGTCGCGGGTGACGACAATCATGAGGACGCGCCGTTCGCCCAGGAGAATCAACTCGACCTGGTCGAGGGTCTGGCTGATGGTTGGAATTGCCGCGGTGATACCGACTCCCTTGGTCATTTCGGTGAGCATGTGGGAGGCGCGCTCGACTCGGTCTTCCACCCGTCCAGCGTCGACCAACTGTTCGCGAATCCGGCCTAACTCATTCTGGAGCAGTCGTTTGCCGGGGAGAGAATTGACGAAAAGCTCATAGGCTTTCCCGGTGGGAATCCGGCCGGCGGATGTGTGTGGCTGGGTCAGGTAGCCTTCGGCCGACAATTCCGCCATGACGGCGCGGATCGACGCCGGACTCAGCTTGTATCGCCGCAAGCGGGAAATGTTGCCGGAAGCCACGGGCTCGCCGGTTTCAATGTACGCCTTGACGACCGAGCAGAGAATCTGTTCAGAGCGGGGTGAGAGTCTCGACTTCTCGTTCATCCCAGAATCACACCTAAAGCGCCTCCCACTATTGTAGGAAGCCGCAAATTACCTGGTCAACCGTACCCCCGGCCTATTGCTACAATAAACGCTGACTCGAGATCCGCCGAGCGAGGGTCCAAAACACGTGCGAGCCCTACGATTTCTGCTACATACCTACGCTTACCTATTTCACCTGATCCTCGCGATCTTCCTTTTTGGCGTGGCTCTGGTGGGCTGGCTCAGTGGTACCGGCACTTTTGACCTGGAAATGATCCCCTGGGCTTCCGGGACCAGGCTGATTTATTTCCTGCTGGCCGTGACTCCGATCGGGATCCTGTCGGTGTTCCTGGCCTACTCGGGCCGCCTGCGCACGCTGTTTGCGGTTTGGACGGTGTTCGTCTTGGTGACGGCGGTCTGGGGATTCTTCCTCAGTTCCTATTCCTATTACGGCCTCGAGGACTTTCAAACGGTGCTGTGGTTTGTCGCGGCGATACTGGTGGCGGCACTGGGGGGGCTCAGCCAGCTAAAGTCCCTGAAGTCCTAGCGCTTCGGCGTTGGCCTGCATGGCCTGAATGCAGAAGGCCACGTGGTCCTCAAGAGGAATTCCCAGTTCCTCGGCCCCACGGGTGATGTCTTCGCGGTTGACGGCGCGGGCGAAGGCCTTGTCTTTCATCTTCTTGCGGACGCTGGCGACATCGACTTCGTGGATGCTGCGCCTGGGCTTGACGTAGCTGATCGCGGTCAGGAACCCGGCGAGTTCGTCGCAGGCAAACAATGTTTTCTGGAGCGGGGTTTCCCGCGGCACACCCGTGAAATCGGCGTGGGACAGGATGGCCTGCCGGATCTCTTCTTCCACGCCGCGCGCCGCCAGGATGAGCTCCCCTTTGATGGGATGATCGGGGAGCTCGGGGTGGATTTCCCAATCGAAGTCGTGGAGGAGAGCGGTGACACCCCATTTTTCTTCGTCCTGCCCAAGCTTTCGGGCGTAGGCCCGGACGCAGGTTTCGACGGCAAGCCCATGTTTGCGCAGGCTTTCCGACTTCGTAAACTCGCAGAGCAATTCCCAAGCCGTTTGGCGATCCATCAGCTACGTAGTATACTGATTGAAGTCCGCAGCAGTGGGCCTGTGGCGCAGTTGGGAGCGCGCTTCCATGGCATGGAAGAGGTCGTGAGTTCGAATCTCACCAGGTCCACCAAATTCCTCAGTGACTTAGCGCCCACACGTTGCCGCTGTTGCCTTCGCCGGAGTCCATTTGGGGTCTAAATTTGAACGCTACGTGGATATTCTTGCTCAACGTCTTGCTCAACGAGCCTCCTCCAGAGTAGTCACAATAGAATATAGCCGAGCCAATGAACTACGATCTTAACGAAGCGGCTAAACATGTCGTCCATGACTACCC
>JAEUQD010000218.1 GCA_016789925.1 Bryobacterales bacterium
CACTTGCCGGCGTGAGAGGTTTGGTAGCCCGCCTTCTGCAGTAGGGTCGCGATGGTGACTTCGCTCTTACGCACGTGCATCGGCGAGAGCATGGGAATCCAGTTGTGGATGCCCACGCGAGTAGGCGTGCGGCCCGTCATCAGGGCGGTGCGGGCGGGCGAGCAGTTAGGCGCGCCGGAGTAGCAGTTGGTGAACCGGACGCCTTCTCCGGCAAAGCGGTCGAGGTTCGGCGTCCGCACAATCCTGTTGCCGTTGCAGGAGAGGTCGCCGTAGCCGAGGTCGTCGGCAAGCACCAGCAGGATGTTGGGCCGGCTGGGCGAGCTTTGGCCGGAAAGCGCCGCGGGGAGAGAAGCCGCCAGAAAGTCGCGCCGTGAGATCACAGGGCTAGTGTAATGGAGTCGAGGGAGCACCGGGTGACGGAGATGATGTAGATGTCGATTGGTCACATGATGCCTCGGATCTGGTCTAGAATGTTTTCGACATGCCGCGGCCCAGGATCTTCGTCAGCCACAGCAATAACGATCCGCCCGCGCAGGATTGGCTGGACCGGATCAGCCAAGCCCTTGACCGAGAGGGTTTTGAAGTCCTTCTCGACCGGAAGCGGCTGACGCCGGGATCTTCCTGGCGGGACGAAATCTATTCGTGGTTGGGGCTATGTCACGGCGCCGTGATTCTTGTTTCCGATGCAGCCGTCCGGCCGGGTTCCATCTGGGTTCCACGCGAGACAAGCATCCTGCTCTGGCGCCGGACATTGGAGCCCGATCTTGTTGTGGTGCCGGTTTGTCTGCCCTCGATTGATCCGGTCCAGTTGGGCACGGGAGTCTTTGCCGACACACTGCTGAATGAAATCACCGCTTGCCGGGAAAGCTGCCCAGAGGACACGGCCCAGGCTGTTCTCGAAAGATTTCGCCGGCTGACTGCTCCGAAAACCGCCCTGGAACTGCTTGCGCTTCGCGTTGCGGAACTGCTCAAAAGCGTGAGCGACGCGGCGATTGAAGAAGCCATGGAGCAACTGCAAGGCGACCTTGCACCGAGTTGCCTGAACGAGGCGACTCGGTACCGGTTGGCGCTGGCGCTGCTCAGCGTCAGGTTCAACGATGCCATCGACGCCATCGAAATTCTGGCTGAGTTTCTCGACTCCGCGAAAGCCGATCAGTTACTTGCGATCGTGTCGCCATCATGGGTCGATCTTTGCGCCGCGCGGTGGCTTGCCGAGTGCGCGACCCGTGCAGACAACAAACCTGCCGCGATTCTGAACGCCTCAACCATGTTCTCCGCCCAGATGTACGTTTACCGGGCAGGTTGCCGCCCGCCGAAAACGCGCTGGCCGGTGATCCCCATCACGGCGGTTCACGGTGAACGTGTCGCGGATGAGTTGTGCGGCGAGGTGGAGGCGAGTCTGATTTCTGAATTTCGCCTTGACGACGACCCGTTTTCGCAGAATCTCGGGGCGCGTCTGCGCGCCATGCTGGATGAACGGCAGCGCCAGCGCAAACCGGTATTCGTCGCCCTCAGATACTCTCCGGCGGTTGCCGCTGAATTGAGTCAGCTTCAACGGGCTTTCCCCGCCGTCACCTTCATTCTCTTGAGCGGTGACCAGTTCCCTCCGGAAGCGCAACTTACTGCGAAGAACGTTCTGCTCATCAAACCTGAACTACCCTTAGGCGAGGAAGTCAGGGCGCAGACGAGTTACGACTACGCCCGCAGCATTATACGCCCATAGTTACGAAGAGATTGAAGATGAAATACCGCAAGAGATTCGATCCCAACCCCACGCAAGTCTTCGAGGCGTCGTCGGCCAGCACGTTTGCCGACCGGAGAGATGGGTCCATCTATATCTACACAGACGAGATCGTTCTGGCCGTGAATGTGGCGCTCGCGACAGGGCGTCCACTCCTGGTCAGGGGACCCAGCGGTTGTGGCAAGTCCACGCTGGCCCGCAATGTCGCCCGCTGGCTGGGCAGGCGCTATTACGAGCAGGTCATCTCGTCGCGCACGCAGGCGCGAGACCTTCTTTGGGAAATGGACCTGCTGCGCCGGTTGCAGGATGCCCAGGCGGGGTCCTTGGCGCCCGACAATGCACGCTACGTGCGGCCCGGTATCCTGTGGTGGGCCTTCGACCGCCGTAGCGCCGCCGCCCAGGTACGCCGTGCCGGGGCTTCCGAGGACAGCGCAGGCTCAGAGGCGTCCGCCGAGGAAACCGCCGTCGTCCTGCTCGACGAAATCGACAAAGCCGATCCGGACGTGCCCAACAACCTCCTTGTACCGCTCGGCTCGCTCACCTTTCGTGTCGATGAGACTGGTGACCAGATTTCCGCTTTGGTCGCGCCGCTCGTCCTGATCACCACGAACGATGAACGCGATCTGCCGCCGGCCTTCGTGCGTCGCTGCGTTGAATTGAGGTTGCCGGCTCCCACCAAAGATCAATTGGTTACCATCGGCCGGGCGCACATGCCCGAGGCTGGATCAAAACTGCTGGACGGTGTCGCGGCCGTTCTTGCTTCTTCCGATAGCGCTGCCGGACCGAATCCTCCGAGCACAGCCGAGTACCTCGACACCGTGCGAGCTTGCCTGTCGATGGGAGTTGACCCGGGGTCAGACCTGTTTGACACACTGTCGAAAGTCACGCTGTGGAAGCACGGACGCGGCTTCCGGGGGCGGGCCGCCTCATGAACCCTACCGGCGAGTTCGTTGATTGGCTGCGGGCCATGAAGGAACTCGAGCCCGCCGACGAGGAAGCACGCGATGCGTTGACGCGCGCGCTGGGTTTTCAACTCATGGACGCCACGTCGTCCCGGCGCGGGTCCACCGATACCGCCGCGGGCGCCAGACGTCGCCGCCCTGCCGAGGAGGATTCGTCGTCGCCGCAAACGCCGGTCGCGCCCACCGAGCGCAAAACGCGCAGAAGAGTCCAATCAGTCCTGACGCTTGCCAATTCCAGCCGGAACCCGGCGCCGGCCTGGCTCTACAGCACGGAGCCCCTCGAACCGCCCGCGGAAAGTCATCTGAAACCGGCGCTCCCGCTGGAGCCGCTGTTCTCCCATCGAACCGCTCGCGCTATTCTCAGCGGCGCTCTGGCGACTCCGTCCCTGTCCGGACCTCTCGACCTTGCCAAGGTGATCGAAGCCGTCAGCCGGGCCGAGTTCCTCTCCACTGTTCCGTGCCAGAAGCTCCCCACGCTGGTTCGCGGAGTCCAACTGCTTCTGGATAGCGGCGAATCGATGCAGCCTTTCGCGAAGGATCAGTCGATTTTGCGGGCAGCCCTGACCAGCGTGGTGGGTCGGGACCGCACCGAGGTAGTCTACTTCGAGGGATCGCCCCTGAGAGGCACCGGCACGGGTTTGAAGGAGGATTGGGCGGACTATCGTGTGCCCGCCGCGGCAACGCCCGTCGTGCTGGTCACCGATCTCGGGATCGGGCGCCCGCCTTCGTCCGCGGCGGTGGCCGACGAGTCCGAATGGCTGGAGTTCGCACGGTTTGTCGCTCGCGCCCAATGCCCGGTCGCGGCGCTCGTCCCCTATCCCACGAAACGCTGGCCGCCGGCGCTGTCGCGGCACATGACGATCATTCAGTGGGACCGCACAACTACCGCGGCATCGGTCCGGCGAAGTGTCGGAGCAGGCCTGACAGTGAAGAGAGACGTCTGATGCAGGAACTCGAGTTCCTGGATCAGGATGTCCTGGCCTTGGCTGAGGCCGTGTCTCTGGCAGTTCGGGTCGAGCCGCCGCTGATGCGTCGAATCCGGCTGGAGCTCTTGCCGGAAGTGAGCGCGGGGACTGAGGCGGACCTCTGGTTCAGCCCGTTAGTGGATACCCGCTCGGCGCTGGCCATCGTCCTGAAGGCAGACTGCGCCGATGCCCTACGCGCCAGGTTGCGCGAGAAGCCGGCCCTGCTCGATGCCTCATGGAAGATCGTGGAGGAGTTGCATCGGGGAATCTCTCCGGCTGTTCTGCTGGAAGAGCGCTTGGCATACCTCGCCCTGGCCGGGAAGGAGGACGAAATGCAAGAAGCGCTCCGTTCAGTGGTGGCCGCGATGGTTCAGCCGCGGCGGCGGGGGCTCGCGGGTTGGGCGGCCCGCGCTCTCAGCCGCCTGCCCGCGGATGTCCGAAACTCCGAAGAGGCACAGATGCTCGCGTTCGGCGCGAGCCTCCGCCTGGGTGAACTGGTCCACGCAGGCGTGCCTGCCGGCGCGGCTCAGGGTTGGGCGAGTTGGCTTTCTCCCGGTGACTTGCAGACCACCGCATTCGGAGTTGCGCTGGTGGAGGGTGGCATTGAGTTCGGACCCCCGGGCCGCTCCCTGTCGAACCGGATCGAACTGCCGCGCACAAATCCAATTGTCGTGGAACTCGAGTGGGACGAGTCAGGCAAACGCCGCCTGGAGCGTGTTGTCCTCGCAAGCAACGAGCTGACCACGATCGACACGGGACCGGAAGTGCAGGAGATCGACATTCGAACCGTCCTGGGTGATGTCTTCACCTTGCAGGTTCCCGTCTCACGCCGGGAGTCGACTCAACATAAGCTCTCCCGATTGCGGCCGCCTCGCGTTCACATTACCTATGACGTTGAGATCGGTGATGCAATCGAGAAGAAAGAAATTCCGTTTGTCGTCGGCGTGCTCGGCGACTGGTGTGGGGATGGCGAAGCCCCCCGGATGCGCGAGCGGAGGTTCGTCCCGGTGGACGCCGACAACCTCGATGCCGTGATCGCTTCGTTCCGTCCGCGGCTGTCGTTCGGTGTGCGGAACGTGGTGAATCCCAAGGTAGAACTTTCCTGCCAGCTTCAGTTCCAATCCCTCAGCGACTTTGAGCCAGCCGCCGTTGCGCGCCAGCTACCCTGGCTTAGTTCACTGGAAGCCGGACTGGAAGTGGCGATCGATCCTGTCCCGGCGCAACTCCGCGAAGTGATCCATCATCCACGATTTCAGGCACTGGAAGCGACCTGGCGCGGCCTCAATTACCTGGTTAACCAGACCGAATCCTCGGAGATGCTCAAGATCAGGATCCTGCACGCAACGAAGGATGATCTTCTGCCTGAGGAGCCTGACTTTCGCGAGCACCATCTCTTCAAGAAGATCTATGAGGAGGAGTTCGGCATCTTTGGCGGGGAGCCGTTCGGTTTGCTGGTCGGCGCATTCGAATTCGATAGTTCTCCGGACGACCTTCGAATCCTTAAACGCATCGCCAGCATCGCCGCCGCTGCCCACGCGCCGTTTGCCGCGGCGGCCAGCCCTCGAATCCTGGGGCTCTCCAGTTACCTGGAAGCCGCCGGACCGCAGGAACTCACTGTCGACCCCGCATGGAACGAGTTGCGCGACTTCGCCGATTCCCGCTATATCGCCTTGACGCTGCCTCGCGTCCTGCTGCGTCTCCCGTATGGAAAGGATACCGTCCCGGTTCCGGGAATCGATTTCGAGGAACTCTTGGATGCAACGTCGCACGACGAATTCCTTTGGGGCAACGCCGCTTTTGCTTTTGCCGCGCGCGTGACAAACGCCTTCGCGAAATATGAGTGGTGCGCGGCCATTCGAGGGGTCGAAGGAGGCGGACTGGTGGAGGGCCTTCCGGCCTTCAACTTCATGACGGACGAAGGGGACGTCGCTCTCAAATGTCCAACCGAGATTGCTCTCACCGACGTTCGAGAGCACGAACTCGCTCAAGCTGGTTTCCTGCCCCTGGTGCACTGCAGGGGAACCGATTATGCGGCGTTCTTCTCTTCCAACAGCGTCTGCCGGGTGGCAAACCACTCAGACGAAGAAGCCCGGGCGAACGCTGCTTGCGGCGTTCAGTTGCCGTACCTTTTTGCGGTATCCCGGTTCGTTCACTTCCTGAAGTGCGCGATGCGCGACAAGATCGGATCATTCATGTCGCGCGAGCAAGCGGAGATGTTCTTGAACCAATGGATCATGAACTATGTACTATTGGACGACAACGCTTCCGTCGACACCAAAGCACGATTCCCCCTCCGCGAAGCTCGGATTGACGTGATCGAAACTACGGAGAAGTCCGGCGACTACACGGGCGTCGCATTCCTCAGACCCCACTTCCAACTTGACGACCTGACAGTCTCCCTTCGCGTCGCTTTCGACCTCCCCCGAATGTTTTAGTGCCAAGCGTCAGAGGAAGGCGGAGCGGGAGACGGCAATCGAACCCGAAGCCAACGGCTCTCCAAGGGGCGGCGGTAAAATAGGCGCATGACGGCGCTCGACATCCAACTGCCCGACGAGCAAGCGGCGCGGCTGGACCGCTTTGCCGGCCGTATGCGCATGTCCCGAGGCGAAGCCACGGCGCAGTTACTCGAAGAGGCCCTGCGACATGACGAGTTTCCCGAGGTCGAGTTCCGTGACTCGCCGGCGGGCCGGCAGGCCTTCGTCGTGGGAAGCAGCTTGGCGGTCTGGGAAGTGCTGATGATCGGCGAGAGCTACGGCATGGATGCTGTGCGCACCGCGGAACATCTGAGATGGCCGGCCGCTCGAGTCGTGAACGTGCTTGACTACGCTCGTGCCTACGCCACTGAGGTCAACGCGGCCTTGGCTGAGAACGATTCCGTTACCGAGGCCCAACTGCGTCGCCGCCTGGCCAGCGCCTCGTGGACGGATTGAGCGGGCGCTTCCAAGGGGCATGCTTCGCTTTCTGCTGGACGAGCATCTGAGCTTTGCGATTGTCGAGATCGTACGGGCTCTGCGGCCAGAGATCAGTGTGGCGTCGGTGCTGGACTGGGAGGACGGAGCATGGCGGGGCCTGAAAGATCCTGAACTGATGAGAGCCGCCAAAGCGGAAGGGCTCACATTAGTCTCCTACGATCAGCGCTCTATCCCCAGTTTGCTTGAGACCTGGGCCGCCTCCGGGGAGTCTCACGCGGGAGTCGTGTTCCTAAATCGGCGTACGATTGCTCAACAGGACTTCAGTGCGATTGCGAAGGCGTTGATCGCGCTATGGGTGTCTCACGGTGATCTCGACTGGACGAATCGCCTGGCCTACCTGAAACGAGTGCCGTAGATTCTTCTTGCGGCCCGGCTCCACGAGTGGTTCAATTCGGAATCTGGCGGCGTTTTCTAATATAGTGGTCGAGCGAGTCCCGAGAAGACCTTATGAAGACTTGGGAACGATCGCGGGACAGGGAATGAAATACACTCTTTTACTACTTACAGCCGCCAGTTGCCTGGGGCAGCAGCCCACCGCGGAGGACATGCCGCAGGAGATGATTTGGGTGGACCGGGCGGGCAAGATCCTCGGGAAAGTCGGCAGCACCCAGAA
>JAEUQD010000246.1 GCA_016789925.1 Bryobacterales bacterium
CGGGACTGACGTCGCGGGGCAGCGGAAGGAATGACCCGGCGGCGAAGGTGCACTTGGCGGCGTTCGCGGGCGGACGCAAGACGGTGAAGGCGGCAGAGTTGGGGACGTTTATCGCGGGCGCGTTGAGCGTGGCGGCGGAGGACAACGCGAAGGGACAACGGATCGCGGTGTTGCCGCTGATCGCTAACAATAAGCTGGCCGTGGTGGATCTGAAGACCGGCTCGGTGTTGGGACGCGCCGATACGGGCATCGCGCCGTTTGGGTCGGCGGTGGCGCGGGACGGGTCGGTGGCCTACGTGACGAACTGGGGTGGACGACTTCCGAAGGCGGGCGATCCGGTTGCGCCGACGGGGTTGGCCGCGGATGCGGACAAGGTGGTGGTGGATGCGCGGGGTGTGGCGGCGACGGGGACGGTGACGCGGGTGGACCTGGCAACGATGAAGCCGACCCACACGATTCCGGCAGAACTGCATCCGACGGCGATTCTGTGGGACCAGGCGCGGCAGAGGCTGTACGTGGCCAATGGGAACAAGGATTCGGTCACGGTGATCGACACCACGAGCCAGCGGGTGTTGCGGACGATCAGCATCCAGCCGTTTCATCAGAAGGTGACGGGGATTGCGCCGTCGGCGCTGGCGGTGAGCGGTGATGGGAAGCGGCTGTATGTGGGCTGCGGTGGGATCAACGCGGTGGCCGTTGTGGATCCGGCTTTGGGCAAGTTGGATGGGATGATTCCGACGGCATGGTATCCGAATGCGCTGGCTTTGAGCGCGGATGGGAAGCGGTTGGCGGTGGGATCGCTGTTGGGGGCCGGGTCCGGCTGGCGCGATGCGCCGGGGCAGCGGTTTGTGCATTCCTACCGTGGGTCAGTGGCGGTGGTGGATCTTCCGGATGCGGCGCAACTGGCCAGCTACACGACGGCGGTGGCGGAGAACAATCACATGCGGCTGGCGGGGAGCGCGGGAGTGATGGTAGCGGCGAACCCGGCGGCGAAGCCGGTGGCGATTCCGGCGCGGTCGGGCGAGCCTTCGCTGATTGAGCACGTTGTCTACATCATCAAGGAGAACCGGACGTACGACCAGGTGTTCGGCGATCTGCCACAGGGCAACAGCGATCCGTCGCTGGTGATGTTCGGAAGAGAAGTTACGCCGAATCACCATAAGCTGGCCGAGCAGTTTGTGCTGCTCGACAATTTATACGCTACCGGGGGGAATAGCGCGGACGGGCACCAGTGGGTGACCCAGGCGAACGAGGTGGCTTATACGCTGTGGCCGGGATATGCGGGACGGAGTTATCCGTTCGATGGGACCGATCCGCTGGCGTACGCGTCGGGAGGGTTTTTGTGGGACTATGCGCTGGCGCGGAATAAGACGGTGAGGGTGTATGGAGAGTTTATCGGGCGGATGCCGATCCCGGCCAGCCAGCGGCAGCGTTTGCTGGAGCGGTGGAAGGCGGGTGAGCAGTTCGAGAAAGAGTGGACGGTACAGGCGTCGATTGCGCGGCTGAATACGCTGATCGCGCCGAACTTTCCGAGTTACTCGACGTCGATACCGGATGTAATCCGGGCGCGGCTGTTCTTGGCCGATTTGAAGAAGATGGAACGGCAGGGGAAGATGCCGAACCTGACGCTGATCCAGTTACCGTCGGACCATACAAACGGGGCGTCGCCGGGCGTGTCGTCGGCGCGGGCGATGGTGGCCGACAACGATTACGCGATGGGCCAGATTATCGAGGGGCTGACCAAGAGCAAGTTCTGGCCGAAGATGGCGATTTTCGTCATCGAGGACGATGCGCAGAACGGTGTGGATCATGTGGACGGGCACCGGACCGTGGGTTTGGTAGTGAGTCCATACGCGCGGCGGGGGGCGGTGGATTCGACGTTCTACTCGACGCAGAGCATGGTGAAGACAATGGAACTGATTCTGGGGTTGCCGACCATGTCGCTGTTCGACCTGATCGCGCACGACATGCGGGCGTCGTTCACCAATACGCCGGATTTGCAGGGATATGTAGTGGAAGAACCGAGGATCGACCTGTTTGAGCGGAACCCGCAGGTGAGCGCGTTGCGGGGGAGGGCGCGGCAGGCGGCGCTGGACTCGATGAAAATGCGGTTCGATGTGCCGGATGCCGCGCCGACGGGCAAGCTGAACCGGATCTTGTGGCACCAGGTTCGGGGTTGGAACACGCCC
>JAEUQD010000319.1 GCA_016789925.1 Bryobacterales bacterium
CGGCACTCCTTCAGTTCACAAACACCAGTTCGTTGGCACTCAACAGCGCTTGTGCGAAACGAATCCAGCTTTCCTGGCCCGCCGAGGCCAGATAGGCCGTGCCCAACTTCACCTCCTCGGGCAGCGCGTCGCGCTGGTAGAGCAGGCGGTAGGCCGCGCGAACCCTCCCCGCGTCGTTCGGAGCGGCGCTCGCAAGTCGTGCCGCCAGCGCCTTGGCCCGCGCCTGGACAAACTCGCTGTTGAGGAAGAACAACTGCTGGAGCGGCGTCGCTGTCTGAATCCGCTGTTCGGCCAGCGAATTCGGATTGGGGAAGTCAAACAGCGAGAGCGTCCCGTCCAGCTTCCGGCGGCTGACAAAGCTATACACGGTTCGCCGTTTATTCCCGGCATCACCGATCTTGAGCGGCGGGCCGCCGGCGGTGCGGTCCAGTTCTCCACTCGCCAGCAGTAGGGTGTCGCGCATCGGCTCGATATCCAGCCGCCGCCGCGTGTACCGCCACAGCAGCCGGTTTTCCGGGTCGGCCGCGAAGTTTACTTCGTTCTTCTGGGCGCTCAACTGGTAGACGGATGACAGCATGATCTCCCGGTGCAGTTTCTTCACACTCCAGCCCTGCTCCACAAACCGCGCCGCCAGATAATCGAGCAATTCCGGATGCGACGGCTTCTCGCCCAACTGGCCGAAGTTCGACGGTGTTGCCACAATGCCCGTGCCGAAGTGATGCATCCAGATCCGGTTCGCCATCACGCGCGGAGTGAGCGGGTTGGAGGCGCTACCAATGGCTTCGGCCAGTTCCAGCCGCCCGCTTCCCTTTTGGAATGCCTGTGGTTCCTGCTCGCACAGCACGCTCAGAAACGCGCGGGGAGCCTCGTCGCCCAGGTTCTCCGCGCTGCCGCGAATGCGAATGCGCTGGTTCTTCGGCTTCTCCACGTCCTCCACGATGTGGAAGAAAGGATACTGCTCGGGCAATTCCTTCTTCCGCGCCGCCAGCGCTTCGCGCAGAGATTCCAGATGCCGCTTCCACTCGCCATTCAAAAAGCGGTCGATCTTTCCGTCTTTGTAGTAGAGAATTCCTGAGTCAAACTTCTGGAACCGGTCTTTACCCACCAGGTCGCGCCAAAGGAAGTACTTGTCGCGTTCGAGCGAAACCAGGTCGGCCCGGGCGAGGTCGCCCCGCGCGTCACTACCGCCCAGGCGGATCAGGTTCGTCTGGTCTATCTTTTTCTTCTCTTTGATCACGGCCAATACCTGGGCCTGGAAGGCGTCCGCGTCGAATCCTGGCTGGTCCCAGCCGTTCAAGTACGGATGTTCCCGGTTGGTCTTCAGCAGGTACTGCCGCCAGCGGTCAAAGGTTTCCTGGTCGAGGCCGTCCGCCTTTTCTCCGGCCGCGGCGGCGCGGACATACCCGGCCGCTTGCGCCGCTAACACCTCGGCCAGCTCGTTCCCCTGCCGGTCCAGGTACTCGTCGATCTCCTTCTGCGCGGCGTCGATCCGCTCCTTGTGCAGTTTGAACTTCTTGACGACGGCGTCGTCGGCCAGCGGATACTCGCCCAATTTCGTGCTCGAAAAGACACCCAGCAAGGCGTAGTAGTCCTTGGTGGGAATAGGGTCGAACTTGTGGTCGTGACACTGGGCGCAGGCCGCGGTCATCGCCAGAAAGCCGCGCGTCGTAGCGTCCACCCTGTCGTCTTGAAACTCCGGACTCAGGGCGTAGAAGCCCAGCCCTGCGATCAGTTTGTCCCGCTGCGGATGCTCTAGTTGATCCCCCGCGATCTGCGCCTTCAGAAACAGGTCGTAGGGCATGTCGTCATTGAAAGCGTTGATCACCCAGTCGCGATAACGCCACGCATTCGCGTACGGATCGTCCTGCGTCGAGTTCAGCTTATCGTCGGAATACCGCGCGACATCCAGCCAGTAGCGGCCCCAACGCTCTCCATAGTGCTTGGAATTCAAGAGACGGTCCACCACTTTCGCGAAGGCTTCCGGGGAACGGTCGGCGATGAATTGCTCCACTTCCTCGACCGTCGGTGGCAATCCGGTCAAGTCGTAGTAGGCCCGGCGAATCAATGTCCGCCGGGCAGCCGGTGCGACTGGCTGCAACTTGCGTTCTTCCAACCGTGCGAGGACAAAGCGGTCGATCGGTGTCTTAGCCCAATCCGTCTGGCGAACGCTGGGCGGAGCAGGTTTTCGGACAGGCCGGAACGCCCACCACGCTCTCTGTTCCGGCGTGATCCGTTTGCTCGACGTCTTAGGTGTCGCCACGGCCGCGGGCCATTCCGCGCCTGCCTTCACCCACTGCGTGAGCGCCTCGATTTCCTCCGGCGTCAGCTTTCCGGAAGGCGGCATCTTGAAAGCAGGGTCGGACTGGTTGATGGCGGCCACCAGCAGGCTCTTCTCGATCGACCCCGGCACCACCGCCGGCCCGCGCTTACCGCCCTTCAGCAAACCCTCTCGTGAAGTGGCTTCCAGTCCGCCCATCTTGGATTCCGCATGGCAGCTATAGCAGTTGCGGGCAAGCACCGGGCGAACCTTCATCTCGAAGAATTCCGTCTGCGCAGGCAAGGTACCCGCTATCAGTAGTCCCACTAAACCAAACCGCATCATCGTCTTTGCGCTAGATTTTATCAGAAGGCCCCATGAACGAATTCTCTAACCAAACCGCCCTGGTCACCGGCGCCAGCCGAGGAATCGGCGCAGCGACCGCCGTCGCACTCGCCCGCGCGGGTGTCGCCCGCGTCGTCATCCAGTACAACTCGTTTCCCGAAGGCGCGGCTCAAACTGTCGATGCTGTCCGTGCCGCTGGCGCCACCGGACATGCCGTCCATGCCGACCTGAGCACCACCGAAGGGATTCACAGCTTCCTGGAGGAACTCGATCGGACCGCGCCCGCGGTGGATATTCTCGTGAACAACGCAGGATCGCTTGTCCGCCGGTCGACCCTCACCGAATACAGCGAGTCCCTCTACGACGCCATCATGAACCTCAACGTCAAAAGCCTCTGGTTCATCACGAAAGCCTGTGTACCTCACATGATCGACCGGAAGGCAGGCGCGATCGTCAACGTTTCCTCCATCGCCGCGCGCAATGGAGGTGGGCCCGGCGCCACCATGTACGCCGCCGCCAAAGCGGCAGTATCGGCCATCACCAAGGGATTGGCGAAGGAACTCGCGCCCAAGGGCATCCGCGTCAACGCCATCAGCCCGGGCACGGTGGACAACCATTTCCACGAAGTCTTTTCCTCGCGTGCCGTCCTCGATTCCGTGGTCGCCGCCACTCCCGCTGGCCGCCTTGGCTCCAACGAAGACATGGCGAATGCGGTCCTTTTCCTCTGTTCCCGCCAGGCTGATTACATCCATGGCCAGACCCTTGAGATCAATGGAGGGCATTTCATGATTTAGCTCGGGGCGCACCCGAATCCCCACCCCGAAGAACTCCATCCGATAATAGGGACTCGATGTTTCAAACGATCCGGGAGCAAATCGACACCATCTTCCGCGAAGACCCCGCGGCGAAGAGCGTCCTGGAGATCTTCCTCTGCTACCCCGGTTTTCACGCCATCCTGCTCCACCGCTTGGCGCATCGGCTCTATCGGGCCGGCCTTCCTCTTATTCCGCGCGTGATTTCTCAGTTCTCGCGGCTGATCACCGGGATTGAAATTCACCCCGGAGCCCGTATCGGCCGCCGCTTCTTTATCGATCACGGCATGGGTGTTGTCATCGGCGAAACCACTGAAATCGGCGACGATGTTCTTCTGTATCAGGGCGTTACCCTCGGCGGCACCGGCAAGGAAAAGGGCAAGCGCCATCCCACCTTGGGCAATCACGTTGTGGTTGGGACCGGCGCGAAGATCCTGGGCAACATCCTGATCGCTGATCACGTGAAAATAGGTGCCGGGTCTGTGGTCATTCACCCCGTACCACAGAACTCGACGGTTGTCGGTATCCCAGGCCGAGTCGTCCGCACGAAGGGACCCGAACACGAAGAACCCCTCGAGCACGGCAAACTGCCTGATCCGCAACTGGACGAACTGGAAGACATCAAACGGCGTGTGCGCGAACTGGAAGACCAGGTCCGAATGCTCTCGACCTCCTCTAAGAACATGACCGTCAACGGGTAACCTTCCCGGACCGGTTATCATCTTTAGTGGAATGAGGGTGTTTCGTGCGTCTTAGCGAGATCTGTGTCAACCGGCCGGTTTTTGCGTTCATGCTCATCATGTTCCTGGCCGTGATGGGTATTTTCAGTTTCCTCGACCTCGGAGTAGACCTGTTCCCGGCGAGTGATCCCGTCACCGTCTACGTCCGGATGCGGCTGCCCGGCGCCAGCCCTGAGGAAATGGTGTCCCAGGTCGTGCTTCCGGTGGAGGAAGCCGTGGCGGCCGTCAGCGGAATTGAAGAATTGCGCGCCATGGTCACCGAAGGCCAGGCCAGCGTAATGGTCACGTTCATACTGGATCGCGACATATCAAGCGCCGTCGAGGATGTCCGCGAAAAGGTCAGTGGCGCGATGCGCCGGCTCCCCCCCAACATCCTGCCTCCCGTCGTGCAAAAAGCGGAACTTGACAGGGAGCCTGTGGTGGTGCTGGCCGTCAGCGGCCCCCGCTCGATCCGAGAACTGACCGAGATTGCCGACAAACAATTGCGCCGCGCCCTGGAAACGGTCGACGGCGTCGCTTCCATTGACCTGTCTGGGATTCGCCCCCGGCAAATCAACATTTTCCTCGACATCAACAAGCTGAACGCGTATTCCCTCACTGCCCAGGATGTCGAACGAGCCATTCGAACTGAAAACATCGAGATGCCCGGCGGACGCATCATTCGTGGACCCTCGGAACTTGGTGTTCGCACCATGGGGCGTGTGAATAGTGTTGCTGACTTCAACGACATCATCATCAAGAACGTCGGTGGCGCACCCGTGCGGATCCGGGACATTGGCTATGCCGAAGACGGCATGGGCGAGAAGAGGAACTTCGCCTATCTGCGCTTCCAGCCGGCGGTATCGATGGAGGTCCAGCGCCAGACCGGTACCAACACCGTGAAGGTTGTGGAGGCCGTGCTGGCCAAGCTCGAACAGACCAAAGCCCAGTTGCCGTCGGGTGTCAAGGTGGACATCGTCAAGGAACAGGCCACCTACATCCGGAATTCCGTAAAGGCCCTGGAAGAGCATCTCGTCCTTGGCAGCCTCTTGGCCTCGTTCATCGTATTCATCTTTATCCGTGACTGGCGCACTGTCCTGATCAGTGCGCTGGCCATTCCCACCTCCATCGTCACCACCTTCACGATCTTGAAGGTGATGGACTTTACGCTCAATTCGATGACGCTCCTCGGACTCACCCTCGCGGTGGGTATCGTCATCGATGACGCCATCATCGTCCTCGAGAATATCTACCGCTTCATGCAGGAGAAGGCGATGCCGCCCAAGCAGGCGGCCATCCTCGCTACGCAGGAAATCGCGATGGCCGTCGTGGCCACTACGGTATCCCTGGTCATCATCTTTATCCCCATCGCTTTCATGAGTGGCTACGCCCGCCGGTTCCTCAACCAGTTCGGCTGGACCATGGCGGTGTCCATCATGGTCTCGATGCTGGTAGCCTTTACGCTCACACCCAGTTTGAGCGCCCGTCTGCTGAAGGTGAAGAAAGGAGCTGGCCATCGGCACGGCCATGGCGACCCCAACTGGATCGAGCGGATCTATCTCGGCGTGCTCGCCTGGTCGCTGCGCCACCGCTGGGTCATCGTCACCATCTGCTTGATGACACTGAGTTCCACCTACTTCCTGGCCAATCACATCGGCCGCGACTGGATGCCCCAGGAAGACCAGAGCGAACTCGGGCTGTTCATCGAACTCCCCGAGGGCTCTTCGCTGGAAGCAACGGAGAAGGCCGCCCTCGATATCGCCAAGCGCATCGAAGCGGTCCCCGGCGTCAGGCTCGTGGTGCCCAGAAGCTCCATGTTCATGGACCGGGTCACCCAGGCCTTCCTCACCATCCTGCTGGAGGATCAAGACAAGCGTGACGACATCCAAACCATGGCCCAGAAGGTGCGCGACTCCATTCGCCCCTGGATGAACCTGCGCCCGCGCATCAACTTCCCGAATGTCTTGGGTGGGCGCGATACCTTTTCACCCATACGCGCGATGCTCCTCGGACCCGATATCAAGACCCTGGTCGACCTCGCCAAGCGCGGCGTTATGGAGATGCAGAAGGAGCCATCCCTCGCCGACATCAAGGGGAACCTCAACCTCAACAACCCTGAACTCCAGGTCAAGATCGACCGCCAGTTGGCCTCGGACCTCGGCGTGCGCGTTTCCGACATCGCCGGGGCGGTCCGACTGCTCATGTCCGGCGAGGATGAGATCTCGACATTTAAAGAAGAGTCCGAGCAATATCCCGTTACGATGCGTTTGATGCCGGGTCAGCGCGACGACCAGACGGTGCTCAGCCGCTTGCTTGTCCCGTCGAGCCGGCTCGGGCTCATTCGGCTCGACTCGATCGCCGTCCTTGAACGGGGCCTCGGACCCAGCCGTATCGACCGGCAATCCCGCCAGTTCTCCGTCGGTATCTATGGCAACGTGGCGCTCGGGCATGGTTTGGGCGAAGCGGCCGCCGCCGCCCAAGGCGCGATTGACCGCGTAGGCCTGCCGGCCGGGTATCGCCTGATGTTCTCCGGCCAGGTGAAGGTGCTCGAGGAAACCACCACGAACATGCTGCTGGCCATGTCGCTGGCCTCTATCTTCATGTACATGGTGCTGGCGGCTCAGTTCGAAAGCCTGATCCACCCTTTCATCATCCTCTCCACGCTCCCCCTTTCCATTCCTTTTGCCTTGCTTTCGCTCATCGCCACCGGACGGTCGCTGAACCTCTTCAGCGCGCTTGGCATCCTGTTGTTGCTGGGCATTGTAAAGAAGAACGGAATTCTGCAGATCGACTACATGAACCACCTGCGCGACCAGGGTATCCCGCTGCGCCAGGCGATTCTCGAAGCCAACCGCGTCCGGTTGAGGCCCATTTTGATGACGACGCTGTCGATCATCGCCGGCCTCATTCCGACGGCCGTCGGCGTCGGCGCGGGGGCATCCCAGCGCTCCGCCATCGCCATCACCATCATCGGCGGTCAGTCCCTCTGCCTGATTCTGACCCTTCTTGTCGTCCCCGTCGGCTACTCCATCGTCGAAGACCTGAAAGCCTGGCTGGCCGGCCGTCGCCACGTCGGTGTCCAGACCCCGGCAACCGTTCAAGGCGACTAGCTCGCCACCCCCACCTCGCTGGACGCCACCCGCGCCGCCGGCAGTTTCACCGCCAGCAGCGAGCAGTCGATCTCGTTGGCCACAGCCTCGGCCGTGTTCCCCAGCACGAACGCCGACAGCCCCGCCCGGCCCACCGTCCCCATTACCAGCAAGTCGATCTTGTTCGTCTTGCAGAACTCGGGAATCACCAGCCGCGCGTCCCCCTTCTCAAGGTGCACGCACCGCGCCGGCAGGGTCGTCTGGCAGGCGGCCAGCAACTTCAGGAGTTCACCGGCGTGCTGCCGCCGCGTCTCCTTGACATACTGCTCCAGTTGCGCCTCTGTCATCTTGCTGAACGCCGAATGCGTGAACATGCTCTCGCCCGGCGCACGCCACGCGTGCAGGATGTGCAGTTCCGCGCCCAACGACGCCGCCAGTGAGTCCGCCAGATTCAGGATCGCCACATTCAGTTCCACGTGCTCCTCGCTCATTGGCTCGGTATCCACCGCCGCCGCAATCCGCATCCGCTTCCTGCTCCTCCCCGGCTGCACAAACATCACCGAGCAAGGAGCCTTCCGCAACAGCCGTACTCCCGCCCCGCCCAACCCGCCGCCCTCATCGGTCCCCACCACGATCAGATCGTGTCCTTCCCGCGCTGCTTCAGCGACAATCGCCGCATCCATCTCCCCCGCCAGCACCGCTGTTTCGGCGTCCAGCGACTGCGCCCGCAGCCGTTGCTCCAGTTTCCGCAGCAGGTCCCGCTTCGCGTTCCGCGCCATGTTCGCCAGTTCCTCGTAGTTCGCGATAGCCATCTTGCGATAAGCCGGCGGATCCGCGATCGCGTCCACCAGTTTGAGACGCGAGTTCATTGCCTTGGCTACCGTCGCCGCCTGCTTCACCACATCGGCGCGCGCGCCATCGACTCCCACCAGAATGTTCTGGATCTTCAGGTTCTTCATCGCAGACTCCTTCTCACCTTCACGTCTCACTTAGTAGGTTGTGGCCGCGTACCGCCGCCGCAGCCATTTCTCAAAACCGACCACTGCCCAGATCGCGCTGGACGCCCCCAGGATCAGCAGCCACTGCCCCCCATCGATTGGGGCGCTGTGGAAAGCCTGGTTCATGAATGGCACATACGTAAACGCCAGTTGCAGCACCGCCATCAGCGCCACGCCCCCAATCAGCCACCGGTTTGTGAACACCCCCAGCGCGAACATCGACTGCGTGAGCGACCGGCAGTTGAACAGGTAGAACATCTCGCCGAACACAAACACGTTCACCGCCATCGTGCGCGCTTCCGCCACTGACCCGCCGGCCGCCAGCGTCCACTGGAAGAACCCGAACGCCGCCGCCAGCAACATGGTCGACACCATCAGAATCCGCCACTGGAGCACCCGCGTCAGAATCGGACTCGCCGGGTCGCGCGGCGGCCTCCCCATCAACCCCGGCTCCTTCGGCTCCATGGCAAGCATCAGCCCCAGCAAAACGGCCGTGGTCATGTTGATCCACAGTATTTGCACCGGCGTGATCGGCAGTGTCGCCCCCACCAGGACAGCCACCATGATCACCAACCCCTCGCCCACGTTGGTCGGAATCGTCCACGCGATGAACTTCACCAGGTTGTCGAATACCCCGCGCCCTTCTTCCACCGCCGCCTCGATCGAGGCGAAGTTGTCATCGGTGAGCACCATGTCCGCGGCCTCTTTCGCCACCTCCGTCCCGGTGATTCCCATCGCCACCCCGATGTCGGCCCGCCGCAGCGCCGGCGCGTCGTTCACCCCGTCGCCGGTCATCGCCACGATGTGGCCCCGCGCCTGCAGCGCCGTCACCAACCGCAGCTTCTGTTCCGGAGACACCCGCGCGAACACCGCCGTCCGCGCCGCCGCCTCCTCCAGTTCGCGGTCCGGCATCGAAGCCAGGTCGATTCCCGTCAACGCCTTGCCGCCTTTAGTTTCCAGCCCGATCTGCGACGCGATCGCCGCCGCCGTCCTGGCATGGTCGCCGGTGATCATCTTCACTTGAATTCCCGCCGCCTGGCACGCCCTGACCGCCGCCATCGCCTCCGTCCGCGGCGGATCGATCATGCCTTCCAACCCCAGAAACGTCAACCCCGATGCCACGTCGGAATGCTCCAGCGTCGTTCGCTCCGCCGGCAACGCCACGCGCGCCAACAACAGCACCCGCAGTCCGTCCCCGGCCATCGCCTCCATCTGCCGCTGCACTTCTTTCTGATCCACGCCCACCAGTTCGCCATCGCACCCAAGCCCGTGCTGACACCGCGGCAACAACACTTCCGGCGCGCCCTTCACATACGCGATCGACCGCCCGTCCACGCGGTGCAGCGTCGCCATGTACTGATGCTCGGACTCAAACGGAATCGCGTCCAGCCGCGGAGCTGCTTCCTCTTCATTCATCCCCAGCCCGTATTTCAGCGCCGGCGAGATCAGCGCGCCTTCCGTCGGATCGCCTTCCACAGTCCACACATCGCCGTCCGCCACCAGCCGCGAGTCGTTGCACAGCAGCCCGGCCCGCAGGCATTCCCGTAGCGCGATGTTTCCGTCCGTGGCCGGGCCCTCCTCCACCGTGATCTCGCCCACCGGCGCATAGCCAACTCCGCTCACTCCATACGCGCCGCCACCCGCGAACACCCGCCGCACTGTCATCTCGTTCTGCGTCAGCGTCCCCGTCTTGTCCGAGCAGATCACCGTCGTGCTCCCCAGCGTCTCCACCGCCGGCAGCTTCCGGATAATCGCATTCCGCCGCGCCATCCGGTTCACTCCGATCGCCAGCGTAATCGTCAGCGCCGCCGGCAACCCTTCCGGTATCGCGCCCACGGCCAGCGCCACCGCGGCCATGAACATGTCCAGCCACGACTCGCCCCGCAGCGCGCCCACGACGAACGTGAGCACCGCCAGCGTCAGTATCACGTACAGCAGCAAGTGCGAAAACTGCGTGATCTTCCGTGTCAGCGGCGTCGCCAGCGCATCGGTGGCCTTCAACAGCTCCGAAATCCGCCCGATCTCCGTCGCGTCGCCCGTCGCCACTACAACGCCCCGCCCCGCCCCATAGGTCACCAGGGCCGACGAGTACGCCATGTTCACCCGGTCGCCCAGCCCCGCTACCGCCGCCAGCGCCGCCGCATCCTTGGCCACCGGGACCGACTCGCCCGTCAACGCCGACTCGTCCACTTGCAGCCCTTTCACCCGCAACAGCCGGACGTCGGCCGGAACCCGGTCCCCGGCCTGGAGCAACACCACGTCTCCCGGCACCAGTTCGCTGGCGTTGACCAGCCGCTTCTTCCCACCCCTTATCAGCGTCGCCTCCGTCGTCATCGACCGCGCCAGCGCCTCAATGGCATTTAGCGCCTTCGACTCCTGCAGAAATCCCATCAGGGCGTTCACCATCACGACGCCAAAAATCACGCCGCTGTCCAGCCACTCCCCCAGCAGCGCCGTAATCCCGGCCGCCGCCAGCAGGATGTACACCAGCGCTTGATTGAACTGGAGCAGGAATCGCACCAGCGCCGGGCGCGTCTTCGGCGGCGTCAGCAGGTTCGCGCCATAACGCTCGAAGCGCGCTCGCGCCTCGTCCTCGCTCAGACCCGCTTCCGCGTGAGTGCCCAGCAACTCCAACACCTCCTGCGCCGGCACAGCGTGCCACGCCCGGATGTCTTTGGTTTCCAATCTCTCCATGTTCTTTACGCTCATTTCGGTCTCCCTCCAGAACAACGGTCGCGCCGGCCGGTGCAGTCCGGCTCTCGGCGTGGCTAGAGATGAATTCGGTGAGACGGCGCAGGGTGCGCCGCCGGATGAGGGCGAGGCTGGCTCTATCTACAAGGCGTCTGCCCGCGCGGAAGCAGTATGCTCCTGGTTCGCTTTTCCAACCTCGGTTTGTGGATCAGCGGGAGCATTGTTCTTCCTTTCGGTTCCGAAAAAGGGGCTCGCGGCTATTTTCCTGCACGCGGCCAACCAATTGTTCCCGCTGCGCATCGCGGACCGCCAATTGCTCCTATATCTATCGAGACCATGCCCCGGCTGCCAAATCTTGTTCAATCTATTGACCTTACTGCCGGCCCGGCCCTCCGGCGGTTGGCGCAAATCGTCCAGCCCTGTCCGATTTAAGGCAGGCCGGCCCGGCACACTGCCCGGCATCGGGACAACTCATATAACCGAGTAACACCTCTGCAAAGGAGAAACCACCCATGTCCAAAACCCTCGTCGCCGTCTTCGCCAAGCTGCCCGATGCCAGAGACGCCATCCGGCAACTCCACGACGCCGGCTTCCCCGAAAACGCCATCGGCATCGTAGCTCACCGCGAGCATTGCGGCGCGTCCCTCGGCGCCATCGACAGCGTCAGCGACGCGACCAACCTTGGCGCGCTCGCCGCCATCGGCGGTGTGACCGGATTCGCCGCAGGTCTCGTTGCCCTCGCCATTCCCGGCATCGGCCCCATCGTCGCCGCCGGCCCCATCGCCGTCGAACTTCTCGGTGGCGGCGTCGGCGCTGTCGCCGGCCTCCTCTTCGGCCGCCTCAAGGAGCAGGGAGCCTCTACCGACGACGTCCACTGCTACTGCGAAGCCCTGCGCCGCGGCAGCATCGTCGTCACCGTCGAGACCCCGGACGACCGCTCACCAGACGCCGAGCGCATTCTCGGCGCGGCCCGCCTCGTCGATATCGAGGAATGCGCCACCGAATGGCACCGTCAGGGCTGGAAAGGATTCGAGCCCCCTTTCGCCACCAATTCCCCCGCGGCATCCGCCCTACCCTTCGACCCCGAAAGCCTGCGGCCCAGCGTCCGCCGCCAGCGCCACGAGCGCAACGCCTTTCGGGCCTACTTTCGCGTTTCCTGAGAGGCAGGGCGTCCTCGGTCACCTTCGCTCCCCTACCTATGTCTTGACTCGGGAATCGGCCGTCTAGCTATGCTGGCCAAGCGGAGCTAGCGCACCCCCTACGTTTTTACGATTTCTTTACGTTTTTCTTGGAATCCTTTTCAGCGTCTTTCGCGTTTATAGATTTGAAAGGGAACAACGATGACTACAGTAGTGAAGAAACCTGAAACGAGACGAGAGATGAACGGCATTGTGCACTGCCCGCTCTGCACCCACCGCGTGCCTGCGACTGTCCTGGTGGACCGTCGGAGTGCCATCGTCAAGCCGGGCCAGAAATGCGCCCGCTGCAATTCGTCACTCGACGCCGGCTACGTTCTGCAACTCCAACGCGCCGCGTGAGTGTGTTCTATAGTGAAGTAAGGAACTAATGGCCAACTCGCGCAAGAAAAGTCCGCCGCCGGAGCCGGTCGTGATCTCACCGGAAATTCTTGAACAGGCTCGCAAGTCGCTCGAGACCGACAAGATCCATCGCACCGCCAAGTGTGTTGTGTGCGCCATGGATACTCCGCTCAATTCCAGCGAAGGACTGTGCTGGGTTTGCCGCCGTCTGAAGATCAGCGCCTGGCGCGACAACGATATTCAGATGAACGCGCAAGAGTAGGTTCATTACTTCATTCGTTCGAAGATGTAGCCGGCCACCGCAACGTCCTGCAACCCCAGACCATTTGATTTGAATAGAGTCACCGCCTGCGGAGACGTGCGCCCGCGCGTTCCGCTGACCACGTCTTTCATCTCGCACAAGCGCGGGCTGTTCCAATCCTCGGCTGACCATGCGAGCAGTAGATCGCCCGACTCGATCTTGGCCTGATCCAGTGCGTCTACGGCGATCAAGTCCGCTCGCTCCACCAGTTCCGCGGGAATCTCCCTCCGCTGTGGATTGTTCGACCCGGCGGCATTGATGTGTGCTCCCGCCGCTACCCAATCGGCGGCCAGCACGGGGTCCTTGGCGAACGTGGCTGTCACGATGATGTCGGCGCCCCGGATCGCTTCCTCGGCCGTGGCGGTGGCGACTGCTCCCACTGCATTCGCGAACGCCAGCCGGTTTGCCTCCTTCCGCGACCACACCCTCACTTCCCGAATGTTCCGCACCGCCCGCACCGCCTCCACCTGCGTCTGTGCCTGGAAACCCGAACCGATCACCGCCAGCACAGCCGAGTCTTCCCGTGCCAGGTACTTGGTCGCCACGCCGCTGGCCGCACCGGTCCGGATCTGCCCCAAATGATTCGCTTCGATCTGAGCCACCGGCGCGGCCGTTTCCGCGTCATACAGTAGAACCGTGAAGTGCGCGCCGTGCTTTACGTGCGTCGAATAGATCTTTGTCCCGAAATACTTTCCGTATGCGCCGGCCAGTTGGTGCAGCACGGCGCCGGTCGGTAACACCAGCCGTCGGCGCGGCTGATGCATGGCCGTTCCCGCCGCCAGGCCTCGCCATGCGTCTTCCACCAGCCGGATCGCCTCCGGCATCGGCAGCAATCGTTGTACGTCGGCTTCTGTGATGGTGATCATGTCGTCCCTACTGCGCAAATCGCCTGAAAAAGCTTGCTTCGTTCCAATGAGGCCGCTCCGCCTGGTTGGCCACCGCCAGCGCCAGTTCCTCAATCACCTTGTTAAATTGCGTCGCAGCCTGCCGGTCCACCGGCTGCGACAGGTCGTCGGAAACAGCGTGATAGCGTTTAGCAATCCACTCCTTCTGAATCTGATCGGCAGCGCTCTTCGGCTCGTAGCCGAACTTCAGCGCCAGCGCCGGCACGCCCTTCTGAATAAAGCTGTACTGGTCGCTCCGGATAAACCGGTTGCGCTGCGGTTCAAGGTCCGGCTGGACCTTCAGTTTGAGCCGGGTGCTTACCTCTTCCAACGGCCGGCGCAGCGTGGATTCCTCTAACCCTAGGGCCATAATGTACTCCAGCGGATGCAGCGGCAGGTACATGTCGAAGTTGATGTTGGCCACCATCGCCAGCACCGTCGGGAACGAAGCGAAAAAGCGCGACCCGATCAGCCCCTTTTCTTCGCCCGTTACCGCCAGGAACACTAGCGTCCTCCGCGGGCGTTCTTTCCGCTCCTTCAGCGACCGCGCCACTTCAATCAGTGTGGCGATGCCCGAGGCGTTGTCCATCGCCCCGTTATAAATTTGATCGCCGCTAGCTGTTGCGCTCCGCCCCAGGTGGTCGAGGTGCGCCGACAACACCACGGATTCTTGCACGGTGCCCGGCAGCATCCCGCACACATTGTCCGAAACCAGTTGCCGCCGCTCGATCTTCGATTTCGCCCGCAGCGCCATCTTCAGCGGAAATCGGGGCAGCGGTTTGCTGGCGGTCGATAGCGCCATTAGATCTTCCAGCTTGTATTCCGTCCCGGCGAACAACGGGCCGGCTGCTTCCGGATTCAGGCTCCCGGAAAACCGCACGCCCTTCGTCTCGTCCAGCGACGTGTACCCCTGCGCCATCGACGGAATCAGCCTCGCCTCCACCGTCCTTGCCCAAGGCACATCCGAATTCTTGGGATTCGGGATCGACAGGCTCCCCACCGCGCCCGCACGCAGCAGCGCCTTTGCCCGTTCTCCCGCCGACGAGAAATGTGCCCGCAAGGGGCCCGGAACCGAATCGGGAGACCCCGACAGGTACACGACCACCTTTCCTTTCAAATCCAGCCCGGCCAGATCGTCGTAGCCTTGCTCCGGGATCGATAACCCGTAGCCCGCAAATACTAATCCGGCCTCGAGCGATTCCGCCAGATCCGTTCGCGTCGACAGCACCGCGTCGGTTCCCAGCTTCAGTTCCCTTTCCTGCCCGTCGCGCACTAGCGCCAGCCGCGACTGGCTTTCATCCAGCTTCCGCTCCACCAGGGCCATCGGCTGTCGGTAGCCTTTCGTTCCGCATGGCTTGAGGCCCGCCTCGCGCAAGTGCTTGGACACGTAGTCTACGGCCTTCTGGTGACCCGGGCTGCCCGTGCCTCGTCCCTCCAACTCGTCGGACGCCAGATATTCCACATGGCGCCACCACCGTTCGGCCGGACCCGCCAGCGCCAGCCCCACGGCAAACAAACCCGCTATCAGTCGCACGCCGCTAACCCTTCGCCTGCTTGTAGGCCTGCCGCGCGGCCATGATTTGCCTTACGTGATTCTCCGCGTGTTCGGCGTAGATCCGTAGCAGATCGAGCAGCGAAACCGGACCGCGTTCCGAATGCGTTCCCTTCCGTTCGAACGTCTCCGGCGGCAGCGTCTTCAACAAGTCGTAGTTCTCCCCCCGGATTCGCCGGAACGTTTCCAGCGCTACCGAGATCTTGCGAGTCCGGTAGTCCAGTCGCTCGCTCCAGGCGACCCCGTCAAACCCCATCATTGTCGGGTTGTCCTCCGCGATTACCTGGCGAAACCGCATATGGCCCACGATT
>JAEUQD010000344.1 GCA_016789925.1 Bryobacterales bacterium
GCCAGCAGCCTGATGAACGCCGACGAGTTCTATACAAGGGAGTAGCCGCCATGCGACCCGCCGACTATCTCAACCGCCGCGAATTTTTCTCCCGCACCGCCGCCGGTCTGGGCTCCATCGCACTGGGCCAACTCCTCGCGCGGGACGCCGCCACCGATCCATTGCTGCCGCGCCGTCCGCATGGTCCCGCCCAGGCGAAAAGCGTCATTTTCCTGTTTATGTCGGGAGCGCCCAGCCAGCTTGATTTGCTCGATCCCAAGCCCGGCATGCAACGCTTCCACGACGAACCGATGCCGGCCTCGATTGTCGAAGGGCTCAAGGACGATCTCATTCGCGGCTCCGCCCGCGTGATGGCGAGCCCGCGCAAGTTCCAGCCTTACGGCCGCAGCGGCATCGAGTTCTCCGAACTCCTGCCGAACCTGGGCACGTGCGCCGACGACCTCTGCGTGATCCGCTCGCTGCGCACCGATAACGCCAACCATACGCCCGCACAGTTCCTGCTCAACACGGGCAGCATTGTGGCCGGCCGCCCGTCCATCGGCTCATGGGTTCTCTACGGCCTCGGTTCGGAATCACGTAATCTTCCGGGTTTTGTCGTCATGCTTTCCACCAGCGACAACAAGGGGGTCGAAGGAGGCGCCACCAACTGGTCGAACGGCTTCATGCCGTCGCACTTCCGCGGCGTCACGTTCCGCAACCAGGGCGACGCGGTGTTGCACCTGTCGAACCCGAAAGGTGTGACCGCTGAGATGCAGCGCGCGCGGCTCGACCTCATTCGCGACCTCAACGGCGAACGCGCGGCCGTCACTGGCGATCCGGAAATTGCCTCGCGCGTCGCCGCCTACGAATTGGCCTTCCGCATGCAAACCGCCGCCCCCGAACTGCTCGATTTCTCCAACGAGTCACCGCAAACTCTCGAAATGTACGGCGTCGGCAAGGAGCCCACCCACACCTTTGGCTCCAACTGTCTGCTGGCCCGCCGCATGGTCGAGCGCGGTGTTCGATTCATCCAGCTCTATCACTCCTCCTGGGACGACCATAACAACCTCCACAAGAACCTGAACCGCCATTGCGCGATTACCGACCAGCCCGCGGCCGCCTTGATTCGCGACCTCAAGCGCCGCGGACTGCTCGATTCGACGCTGGTCGTTTGGGGCGGCGAGTTCGGCCGCACGCCCATGTACGAGGTGCGGCGCGGCAAGTCGCCTGGCAGCGAAGGTCGTGACCACCACGCCGAAGCCTTCTCTGTAATTCTCGCTGGCGCGGGTGTGCGCGGCGGTCACGTCATCGGGCGCACCGACGACTTTGGCTATCACGTCGTCGAGCAGCCCTATCATGTCCACGACCTGCAAGCGACGATCCTCGACCGCCTCGGGCTCGATCACACCCGCCTCACCTATCCCTTCCAGGGCAGGCAATTCCGGCTGACCGACGTTCACGGTAACGTGATCCGGGCCGCGCTGGCATGAGCGGACCTCCGCAACTACATCAACCGGTGATCGCGCAGCTTGCGGTATAGGTTCCGCTCGCTGATGCCCAGCATCTTCGCGGCATTTCCGCGGTGGCCATCGGCGACCTCGAGCGCCCGCCGGATCTGGGCGGCCTCCATCTCTTCGAGGGTCTGAATACGATCCCCGTCCAACCGGGCTGCAGCGCTGCCGACGGCCGCGGGTCTCCGGACAGCGGGGGGAAGGTGCTCCGGCAGGATTTCGGGCCCGTCGCAGACGATCATGGCCGCCTCGATGGCGTGGCGCAATTCGCGGACGTTACCGGGCCAGGTGTGGGCGCGGAGAAGCTGGATGGCGGCGTGGCTAATCGAGCGCTGGCATTGAAAGCGCTCGCTCAGGGTGCTTGCGAAGTATTGGGCCAGTCTTTCGACGTCGTCTCCTCGCTCCCGCAGAGGCGCAATCTCCACGGTGATCGTGCTGAGGCGGTAGAAGAGATCCTGACGAAACGCACCCTGGCGCACCATAGCGGGAAGATCCCGGTTCGTGGCTGCGAGTACGCGCACATCCACGTGCACCTCAGCAGTGCCTCCGACATGCCGGAAGGTGGATGAATCCAGCACACGAAGCAACTTGACCTGTGTTGCCGGGCTGATTTCGCCGATTTCGTCCAGGAAGATCGTGCCGTGCTGAGCCACCTCGAACAGACCGGGCTTGGCACGGTCGGCGCCGGTAAAGGCCCCCCGCTCGTGACCAAATAACTCGTTCTGCAACAAGCTTTCCTGCAATGCTGCGCAGTCGACCACGACAAAGGGGCTGAACCGGCGGGGACTGCGGGCGTGAATGAGCTTCGCCACGCGCTCTTTCCCCGATCCGGTCTCTCCGGTAATGAGCACAGTCGAATCGCTGGGCGCCACACGCTCGATCAGGCTGAGCAGTCGCTGAAACTCCGGGCTCCCGCCAACAAATGAGCTTCCAAGGTCCGGCGGCGTCAGCCCTCGCTCAAGCAGACTTGCTCGATTGCGCAGCATCCGCCTCTCCACGGCTCTCTGAATGCGCAGTTCGATCTCGTCGAGCGGGCACGGCTTGACGACGTAATCAAAGGCTCCGATCCGGATCGACTCGATAGCCGTGTCGATCGAGCCGTGCCCCGTGAGCATGATCACCTCGCCGGAGAGCGAAGCATCGCGCATTCGCTTCAGCACTTCGATTCCGTCCATTCCGGGCAGACGCAGATCCAGCAGCACGACTTGTGGTTCGGAGTCGGTGGCCCGGCTCAGAGCTTCTTCTCCAGATGCCGCAGTGGAGACTTGATATCCAAGGCGGCGCAACTCTCCGGCCAGCACGTGGCGGAAGGGCGCGTCATCGTCGACGAGCAGAATGGAAACCTCTGAGTTCTTCATTGCGGCTGCGCTTCCCCGCTGAGCGGAACTGCCGGCAGCAGGATCTCAAAGGTCGATCCACTGCCTGCCGTACTTTTCACCTCGATATCCCCTCCAGCGCGGCGGACAAAGTTCAGGGAAAGAAACAGGCCGAGGCCCGTGCCCCCTGCTCGCACGCTATAAAACGGTTCGAAGATATGCTTCAAGTGCTGTTCGGGAATTCCGCACCCCTGGTCCTCTATCCTGATCCGCACTGGATCGCCCTCCTCCGCGCGCAACGAGACGCGTCCCCCCGCTTTGGACGCCTGGATGGCATTCAAGAGAAGATTGACCAGCGCGTGCTGGAGATCAGCCTCATCGACGCGAATGTGAATGCTGTGTTCGGGAAGGAAGACGTCGACACTCACCGAATGTGCGCGTCCCGTTGGCTCAATCAGGCGTGCGACGGCCTGGATAGTGGACCGCAGGTCGACGATTCCGCCGGGAGTTGCGCGCCCTCGCGCCAACCGCAGGAAATGTTGGGTTGTGCCGCGGCATCGCAGAACCTGCTCCCGTGCGATTGTGGCGCTTTCTCGAATACGCCCGGCGTCCGGAGATTCCTCCAACGCGGGCACATCCCGCAGAATTCCCTCCACACACGTGAGCACGGTAGCCAAAGGAGTGTTCAATTCATGCGAAAAGCCCGAGGCGAGCATGCCGAGTGATGCAAGCCGGTGCGAATCCGCAAGCCGCGCTTCGGCGTCGCGCCTGTCGGAAATGTCGCGCCACACTTCCACCACCTGGATCAGTTTTCCAGTAGAATCCAGGACAGGCGAGGCGTGCACTTCCTCCCAAGCCGTTCGCCCATCGGAGTTGCGACGCTCGCAGATCCGCACATGGCGTCCGCCTGAGCGCAAACAGGCCTGCGTGGGACAGTCGTCCACGTTGCACGCACCGCCATCGCGGCAGCATTGGCCGAGCACTTGTCGCCGCGATTGGCCCGCACGCTGGAGAAACGCGTCGTTCGCGGCAATCACATTACGGCG
>JAEUQD010000346.1 GCA_016789925.1 Bryobacterales bacterium
CTCTGGGAGGAACTCGACAGCGAGGTCGCCCGCCATCAAACCGAATGGCGCTGGACCAAGGGCCACGCCAACGACGAAGAAAACAATCGCTGCGACGAACTCGCCCAGCGTGCCGCCCGCGAACAAAGCTCCAAGTCCTGAAGTCTACTCACCGTTCCTGAGCCCCGACCGTAAGGGAGGCGGTTTTGATCGTCGCGAATTGCCTACTCCCCTTTCGGCCGCGGCGTCACAAAGCGAATGCGTGACGGCTTGGCCCCCGCCGGCGCGGTCACTGGTTTACAAACCAACTGCAAACTTTCCGCCGCCATAATCACCCGCGTCATGGCCTGCTCCCCATCCAACCCCGTCAACACCAGCACGCGCGGCGTCGGCGCGAAGACCTCCAGCACCCTGATCCGATCCGTCCCTGCCCAGCAGTGCACTTGCAGTTCCTGCTCCGGCTTCAACGCGTTTTGCATCGCCTGCATCTGCCCCAGCATCACACTGGCGATCGCTTCGCTTCCTTCCGCCGCCGGCGCCGCCGGTGTCGCCGCGGTCCCCATCACCTCCTTCACCTGCTCGCCCAGCGCCTGCTTCGCAATCTGTTTGGTTATCTCTCCGAGGCTCACATGTTGAGCCTACCGCAGGCGCGCCGGAAGTGCGCCATAATCTACCCATGACCCGGCGCTCTGTTATGCAGTTACCCGCCCTGGCGGCCCTCCCCGCCGCGGCCGCCTCCAAAAAGGCGCGGCTGAAAACCGCGATCTGCGCATACTCCTTCCGCGATGCGCTCTCCAAGAAGAAAATGACCTACGACGACCTTGTCCACATGGCCGTCGACACTGGCGTGGATGGCCTCGACCTTACCGTCTACTGGTTTCCCTCCACCGGCGATGAATTCCTTCTGCCCCTCAAGGCCTTGGCCTATCGCAACGGTGTTGAGATCTACAGCATCTCCATCCGCTCCGACATGTGTCGCCCCACACCCGAGCAGCGCCAGAAAGAACTGGCCGAGGTCAAGAAGTGGGTCGATGTCGCCGCCAAACTCGGCGCGGGACACATCCGCGTCTTTGGCGGCGTCGTCCCCAAGGGCGAAACCGAAGATCAGGCCGCCCGTTGGGTCGTCGAAGTCCTCCGCGAAGCCTCTGCGTATTCGGGATCGAAGGGCGTGATCCTCGGACTCGAAAATCACGGTGGCATCACCGCCAAAGCCAGCCGCATTGTCGAAATCGTCAAAGCGGTGAATTCCCCCTGGGTTGGTGTAAATCTCGACACTGGCAACTTCGAATCCGACGCCTACAACCAGATCGCCCAGATCCTCCCTTACTCGGTCAACGTGCAGTTCAAAATGGACATACGCGATGGCGGCCAGCGCGTCGAGTCGGATTGGGACCGCCTCACCCGCATGCTCGCGGACGCCGGCTACCGCGGCTACATGGCCCTTGAGTACGAGGCCAAGGAGGACCCGGCTACCACCGTTCCCAGGCTGCTCAACCGCCTCAACGCCCTGGCGCGGAAATATTCCGCGTAACAACCCAAAAAACTCTGAGAGGAAACTCTCCCGCCGCCACTTAATAGTCATAAGGCAACGGCAATGTCCTCCGGGCGCCGCAAGGTAAGCCCGCATTCCTCTCAACTCCTCCTGAGGGGATGAAAGCCCAGGGGCCCCGCGTGGGCCCCTAATTTTTTCCCAACCCTTACGGGGAACCCCAGTCCAGTATAATCAGGAATATGAGATCCTGTACTATTTTCTCTAGGTTCTCCCTCGCAGTCCTCCTGGCCACCCTCCCGGCTCTTCCCCAGGCGCCGCCGAAGTTGCAGGCGCTCATCATCACTGGCCAGAACGGTCACGACTGGCGCGCCGTCACGCCCGTCCTGCGCAAGGCCCTCGAAGACACGGGCCGCTTCGAAGTGCGCGTCACCGAGGAGTTCCGCGGAGCCACCTCTGCAACGCTCGCTCCCTACGACCTCGTCATCGTGAACTACTTCGACCGCAACAACAGGAACCTCTGGTGGGGCGACACGGCCCAGTCCGCGCTGCTCGACTTCGTTCGCGGTGGCAAGGGTCTTGTCATTTATCACTTCTCGGTCGCCGCATTTAACGGCTGGACCGAGTGGGAGAAGCTCTCCGGCGGCAACTGGCGTCCGAACCAGGGCCATCATTCTCCGAAGCACGACTTCACCGTCGAGATCAAAAACCCCAACCATCCGATTACCAAGGGATTGAAGGCCAAACTCACCCAATCCGACGACGAACTCTACGCCAACCTCAAGTGGCAACCTCGGGAAGATTACAGGGTCCTTGCCTCCGCCTGGGACGATCACGCGCTCTACGGCGGCAAAGCCCGTCAGCCGGTTCCCGGTCCCGGTCTCGACCATCCCATGCTCTGGGTCTCCGAATACGGTTCCGGCCGCGTCTTCGTCACCGCCCTCGGCCACGACGCTCCCGCTGTCTCCACCCCCACTTTCCAGGTCACCTTTACCCGCGGAGCCGAATGGGCTGCCACCGGCCAAGTGACGCTTCCGCTTCCCGCTGATCTCCGTTAGCGACGGCCAAACCGTCGCCCTCTTCGCTGTTCGCATGATGTGCCGCGAACTGGATTGGGAACGGCGTTTCCCCAACGGCACGGCTGTCAAACCGAAGTAGGTTCGAGTCCTACCTGGGGAGCCCCTTCGATTGCTCGCCTATCGTAGCCGTTCGGGTCATCCTCTGAATCTCTTGCGGAGTTCGAATGGGAGGGCGCGCCAAACAAACCCTGGGCCGCATTCCCCGCCTCGACTGATCTGGGCCGTCAATTGCTCGTCGCCAGCCAGACGCTCGAGGTGGTCGCTGACAGGGCTAAGAAAATCGCGTCCGACAGCAGGGCCGCACCCTGGGCGGCTGGGCCGAGCAGGCGGTGCCGGACGGAGTGGAAATGCTGCACCGGGAAAGGGTCGCCCACCGGGCGCTTGGTGGCGCCGTCCAATCGTTGCCCGTACAGACATTGGAACCCATCGAGGTTGGTGAGAAAGTACACCAGGTTGCCATCGTGCGACCAGATCGGGACTCTACTGTTTGTGTCACGGTCGAAGACGGTGATCCACTCCGCCTCGCCGGCGGCGCGACCAACCCGGATGGGTGCGATCCGGATAATCGTCTTACGCGGGAAGGGAGTGTGAAACAGGACCCAACGCTGGTCAGGCGACAGGGTTGCACTGTGGATGTCGTACGTGGGATGCGAAATCAGCTCAGCCTTTTGGCGCGATTGCACATCGAACAGGGAAAAGCGAATGGGGTTCCCGTCATAGTAAATGATTCGCCGGCTGTCGGGCGACCACCCTGTCGCCGTCCCGAACCCCTGGAAGTCCAAAAGCTTGACCGCCTCCCCACCGGACGCGGGAACGAGGCTGAGTTGCTTTTGATCGGAAAAGGCGACGTTCAAGCCGTCTGGCGAAAGGTTGGGGCGCACGGGCGACGACAGCAGCGTTGTCTCCTCGCCGGTGGCCATCGAGCGCAGGCGGATGGTCGCGCCGCCAGGCCCGGATTGCCGGTACACAAGCTTGGCGCCGTCTACAGACACCGAAGGCGATCTCTGGTCGGATCCGGAATGAAACAGGGCTTCCGGTTCGCCCAAGCCCTTGCCCGTGGCCGCATCGAGCCTAATGCGGAACAGGCGCGCCGTTTCGCTGCCCAGCGACAGCACGATCCGGGTCTTGCCTCCGGCCACGCTTGCGCGCGCATGTAAGTACTGAGCGGCTCCGCTGGTTACCTGCCGCGCCGGACCCGTGGGCTTCCAGCTTTGCGGAGAGATTTCGATCTCCCAGACGTGGCCATTCGCTCGGAACAAGATGCGGTTCTCGGCCCAATCCTGGGAAAGCTCAAGCCTTGCGCAAGAAGAGCTGGGACGAGGCCGGTCTTGATCGACGGCCCTCCGCTAGCCGGCGTCACCCACCAATCCAGTTCGCTGGCGGCGTTGGAGGACGGTCCCCCGACGAACAGCACCTGCTTGCCGTCGGGAGAAAAGATAGGGCGCAATAGCCCAAGGCAGTCACCGGCTTGAGGTCCTTGTGGATCACCGCCGCCAGCGTCGACACGGGCGTATAGCTCTGGAAAGCCCGCTGGCCGGTCGCCATCTCGTAGAGCACCGCGCCGAAGGAGAAAATGTTCGCCCTCCGCCTGCTCGGGCGACATGAGCAGAATCCCCGCGGAGTGGGCCTTGGCCAAGGCCGAGATCTGCTCGATCCGCAAACCCTGGCGAAGTAGAATGGCGTCCAGTGTGCGCCCGGCGATGAACTCCATGGCAATGAAGTCCACGCCGTTGTCCGAGCCGATGTCGTAAATGGTGACGATGTTCGGATGGTTGAGAGCCGAAGCGGCCTTGGCCGCCCGAATGAAGCGTTGGCGGCGGCCGTCATCGGCGATCTTGTCGGCGCGCAGGACCTTCAGAGCGACAAAGCGGTCGGGGTGATGGTCACGGGCCTTGTACACCGTGCTCATGCCCCCTTCCCCCGAGCTTCTCGACGATCTCGTAGTGTGCCAGCCGGCGGCCCAGCATAAATTGAGTAGCTGCAATCATATGTCGCTGCGTGCAACTGCTGAACCCCAATCATCATTCCTGATCAGTCCTATAAAATCTTTCGTACACGACTGGCGCGCGGATGACGGATGATGAAAGACTGACTTGGCAGACGGGAGTGGGCTTGTGAACTTCAGCGGCTACCAAACCGACGGATTCTATGACGAGATGTTTCTCTCCAGCGGGGAACCGCGGCCCGACGCGCGATTGCTCGTCGAGACCATCGAGTCGCTCTCGGCCGGTGAATTGCTCGTCAGGCAAAGTTCCGCCGAACGGCTCCTCCTCCAGATGGGCATCACCTTTACGGTGTATGGCGACACTTCCGGCACCGAACGTATTTTCCCCTTCGACCTCATTCCGCGCATCGTCACCGCCCAGGACTGGGCTTGGATCGAAGCCGGGCTGAAGCAGCGCATCCATGCCCTGAACCTGTTTATCGATGACATTTATCATGATCAGAAGATCCTCAAGCAGGGCGTCATCCCCGAAAGCGTCATTTGCTCGGCGCAGACTCTTCGCCCGCAGTGCCTCGGCTTGAATCCTCCGCGCGGCATCTGGTGCCACGTGACCGGGACCGACCTGGTGCGCGACCGCGACGGCCAGATCTACGTGCTCGAAGATAATCTGCGTGTACCCTCCGGTGTCTCTTACGTCCTGGAGAACCGGCAAATCATGAAGCGGACCTTCCCCCAATTGTTCGCGGGGATGAAGATTCGTCCGGTCGACGACTACGCGTCGAAGCTCCTCGAGATGCTCCAGTCCCTGGCGCCGGAGAACGTCCCCGATCCCAGGGTCGTGGTGCTCACGCCGGGCATTTACAATTCGGCGTATTTCGAACATAGTTTCCTCGCCCAGCAAATGGGCGTCCAACTGGTGGAAGGCCGCGACCTCGTCGTGGATGCGGACGGTTTTGTAGTCATGCGAACGACCAAGGGATTTCAGCAGGTCGACGTCATCTATCGCCGCATTGACGACGACTTTCTCGATCCCAAAGCCTTCCGCCCCGATTCCCTGCTCGGCGTTCCCGGCTTGATGGAATCGTTCCAGCGCGGCCGCGTGGCGCTCGCCAACGCGCCTGGCAATGGCGTGGCCGACGACAAGGTAGTGTACGCATACGTCCCGGAGATCATCCGCTACTACCTCCGGGAGGAACCGGTGATTCCGAATGTGCCCACCTACCTTTGTTGGCGCGATACTGACCGCCAGCATGTGCTGGCCAATCTCGACAAACTTGTGGTGAAGGCCGCCAACGAGGCTGGCGGATACGGCATGCTCGTGGGTCCGCATTCCACCGCGGCGCAGCGGACGGAGTTTGCGGCGAAGATCGAGGCCAATCCGCGCAACTATATCGCCCAGCCAACGCTTGGTTTGTCGCGCGTGCCGACAATCGTCGACGACCATGCGGAGGGCCGCCACGTGGACCTTCGGCCCTACATTCTCTATGGCAAAGAGATCTACGTATTGCCCGGAGGCTTGACCCGCGTCGCGCTCAAGCGGGGATCGCTGGTGGTCAATTCGTCACAAGGCGGCGGCAGTAAAGACACCTGGGTAGTGGCCGGGAACGGAGGTGGCGAACAATGAGCCAGCCGCTGTTGTCGCGCGTGGCCGACTCCGTCTACTGGATGTCGCGCTACATCGAACGGGCCGAAAACGTTGCCCGCGTCGTGGACGTGAACCTGCACCTCCTGCTCGACATGCCTTTCGGGGGCGGTGAGCAGTGGAGTCCGCTGGTGGATACTTCGGGCGACGCGGGAGTCTTCAAGCAACGGTTCGGCAAAGAGGCGACGCGGGAAAACGTCGTCCACTTCCTCACCGCCGACGCCACCAACCCCAACTCGATCTTGTCGTGCCTCCGCAGCGCCCGCGAAAATGCGCGCACTGTCCGCGACACCGTTTCTTCGGAAATGTGGGAACAGGCCAACAAGATGTATTTGTCCTTGCAGGACGCGCTGGGTTCCAACATGTTTCCTGAGTCGCTCCAGGGCGTTTTCTACGATGTCAAGATGAACTGCCACCTCTTTCAGGGGATCACCGACTCCACCATGTCCCATGGCGAGGCGTGGCACTTCATTCAGTTGGGACGGATGCTGGAGCGTGCCGACAAGACCACGCGCATCCTCGATGTGAAGTACTTTCTCCTGCTGCCCTCCCTGCGCGATGTGGGCACCTCGGTGGACGATATTCAATGGTCCGCCGTGTTGAAGTCCGTGTCCGGCTTTGAGATGTACCGCAAAAAGCACGGCAGGCTCACCCCCGACGATATTGTCGAGTTCCTGCTGCTCGATTCCGACTTCCCGCGGGCCGTCCGGCACTGCCTGCGAAAGGCTGCCGAATCTCTCCGGGCGATCACCGGCACGCCCGTTGGATCCTTCGCCAACCCGGCCGAACAATGGATGGGGCACACCTGCGCGGAACTGGACTACGCCGACGTCTCACACTTTATCGGGCGGGGACTCCACGAATCGCTCGACGCGCTACAGAGTAAACTGAATCAGATCGACGACGGCGTGTACGAAACATTCTTCGCCATGCGTCCGCTGGCGAATTTGACGAACTGAAAACTGAATGACTTATTGTTTGGGAATCAAGGTGAAGGAAGGTCTCATCGGAATTGCGGACACGCGGATTCTGGCCGGCCACGATTGCCGCATTGCAAAAAAGACCTGGGTTTGGCAGCGCGAGAACCACTCGATGTTTGTGATGACATCGGGCTTGCGATCCCTGCGCGACAAGGTGCTGACCAACTTTGAGGAAGCCCTCGAAAGCCACGAAGGCAACTTCGAGCGGCTTTTCCGGGCTGTCAACCTGTTCACAGCCGAAGTGCGGAAGGCCGCCGACGAGGACAGGAAGGCTCTGGAAGAGGCCGGGCTGCGGTTCAACATCCACGCGCTGATCGGAGGCCAGTTTCCGGGCGACCGCGAACACCGGCTTTACCTCGCGTATCCGGAAGGCAACTGGGTGGAGGTGGGCTACGAGACGCCCTTCGAGATTATCGGCGCTTCCGGCTACGGAAAGCCGATTCTCGAGCGATCTTTGAATTATCACGACTCTCTGCTCTACGCCTTCAAGCTGGGGTGCCTGTCGTTTGATTCGACGCAGATCTGCGCCGCTGACGTCGACTATCCAATCGATGTCCTGCTGTACTTACGCGACTCCAACCAGATCGTCGAGCACCGTTATCAGAGCGAGGATCTGCGCGAGATTTCGCAATGGTGGCAGGAGCGATTGAGAAAGTCCGTGCGGGAGCTGCCGTCGGAGAAGATTGAGCGGGCGTTCGCCAAACTGGCGCTGCCGGTGGATTCCGACGGATGAAGTTTCGAATCCGTCACACTACCACGTACCAGTACGGCGCCCCGGTATTCCTGGAACCCCATCACTTTCGGTTGATGCCTCGTGGAGGAGCCCAGCGCCTGCTCTCCTATGAGTTGAACCTCGACCCCGCGCCGGCGGGGATCACTGAGCTCTTGGACGCCGAAGGCAACGCGGGGCACTATGCCTGGTTCAAAGACTGGACAGACCACCTGACCGTCGTCAGCTCGTTTGAAGTGGAGACGCTCCGGAGGAATCCGTTTGACTACGTCCTGGCGGACCTCACGATCGCGACCATTCCCGTGGCCTATTCCGACGGCCTGGCGGAACTCCTGCGCCCCTATAGCCAGCCCGCCGGCGGAGACCGCAGCGTCTACGGGCTGGCGCGCGAAGCGGCCCAGGAGGTGGGGTGGCAAACCCTTCCGTTCCTCGCCGCGCTCACCCAGCGCATTTACCGCAATACCGAGCACATTGTGCGGGAAGAAGGTCCGGCTCAGGCGCCGGCGGATACGCTCCGCCAGCTCACAGGCGCTTGCCGCGATGTGGCGATGTTGTTTGTCGAAGCCTGCCGGACAATGAGGCTCGCCGCGCGGTTCGTTTCAGGCTACGAGCCAGGGGCAACCCAGCAGGAGAAGTCGTTCATGCACGCCTGGGCGGAAGTATTCCTGCCCGGCGGAGGCTGGCGTGGCTACGATCCGTCGCGTGGTCTGGCCACCGCGGAGAATCACGTGGCGGTCGCCGCGGGACGCTGCCCGGAGACCGCTGCTCCGATTGCCGGCACTTTCCGGGGAGAGAATGCTCGGACGGGGATGGACTTCCAGATACTCGGCGAGCAGATCTAACGCCCGCCGAGGAGCAGGGAAATGTATTGCGCGGTCGAGCCGTCGGGGCCCATGACGCTAAAGAGGCGCTCGGCGGCCACGCGCTGGTGCAGTTCCATGCGGTTGGCGGCCTCGGCGACATCGCGTGCGAAGACAGCCTCGAGAATGGAGTTGTGTTCCGCAACGATCGCCTGGACGATATCTGTGCGGTGGACGGCGCGCTGCATCCATGCCTCGAGGAGTACGCGCATGCCGTTGAGCAGATGTTCGAGCACGCTGTTATGGCTGGCCCGCGCCAAACGCACGTGAAATTCGACATCCGCCTTCGAGGCAGCCAGCGGATCGTCCTGCAGCGCCACCATCTCGCGCATGATCGTGCGCAGGCCCTCGGCGTCAGCCTCGGTGTGGCGTTCCGCTGCAAGCCGGGCGGCGTCGACTTCGAGAGCGCGCCGAACCTCAACAATTTCTTCGACTTTGGAACGATTCAGAACGAGGCCCAGTCCGATCAGCCGATCGACGGCTGCGGGGTCGCCGCCGACGAAAGTCCCGGAGCCCTGGCGCGGCTCAACCGCGCCGATGAAGGCCAGTGCGCGGACGGCTTCGCGTAAGGTTGACCGGCCAACGCCCAGTTGCTCGCATAGTTCACGTTCCGTCGGCAGGCGTGAACCCGGTGCTGCCGCTGCAACCAGTTGAGCCAAACGGGAAACCGTCTCCATATGGAGGTCGGGCTTGGCGATCTGCATATCCATCGTTTCGCTGATCATACGAATTCCAACACTATTGTATGCCATCGGATGCCTGTTCGCTAGTCTGAAGTTCTACTAATTTGTTGTGTATCTCTCTTTTTTATTATCAACTTCGGAATTGTTGCATGCACAGGACATACGCTGACTCTCCGGTCAGGGATCTTGTCCCCACTCGCCGCGCCTCGCCCTCCATACAGTAATAAACGTCGTAGTAGAGCAGGTACCGGGCACGATCTTTCGTACTGATTCGTAAAGGGTTGTTCTGCATTTGTCTGATGTGGCCCCCCGGTTGCTTTTCGGAGTTCCAAATGCGTTTTGCTCTTTGGACTGGCTTGATGTTAGCCGGCACCGGTGCGGGACTCATGGCTCGGCATGATGTCCCACCTCCCCTTGTTACGGTCACTGTCTTGGTTCAGTTTGATGAGCCGCACTCCGCGCCAGTCTATGACGCGATGCGGATGGAGGTGGATCAGATCTATGAAGGAACCGCAGTTGATATCGAGTGGCGTTCCTATCGAACAGGTGAAGCAACGCCCGTTATGATGCGCGCCGTCGTCGTGCGCATGCGGGGCGCGTGCCAGACGAACGGTCTACACGGAATGGAAAAGCTTGAGCCGGAAAGCGCCCTGGGCTTCACTCATTCCGTCGACGGTCACTTGCTGCCGTTTGTTGAGGTGCTCTGCGACAAAGTGAGAGTCTTGACGATGTACCGGCGGGCAAACGAAGTGCGGGAACCGGCT
>JAEUQD010000419.1 GCA_016789925.1 Bryobacterales bacterium
TCGTGGAGGTGGCCGCAGGCGGTCCGGTCGCAGGCCGCTTCCGAGTCCGATTGAACCGCAACTGGTCGCGCGGGGATGGGCCGGGCGGAAGCAGTGCGCAGTGGGGAGGCGGGGAGGGTTGCCGATGGCTGGGGTCCGCCCGGCGCCAGGTGGATGCGGGCGACGGCGTAGACCAGAAACTCGGGGGCAGAGAAGCGCACGCGGTTGGATACTTTATCGATCGCCGGCGAAGACGGGTCGGGCGACTCGGGCGTGATCCAGTCGACCTTGGTGACGGAGAACCCGGGAGGGACCGCGAGATCCGCCTTGACCCCGGAGATAGCGATCGGGTTTTCATCGGCGATGAGGCCGGTCTTCTTCGCCGTTGGGGCGGGCTCCTGGCGGTTGTAGTTGACGAAATGGATATCCCAGACGCCGCCGTTGGGCGGGTTACTCGCGGACACGCGGACGGTGGGCGGCGCTTCAAAGCGGCTGAGGTTGGAGTAGTTCTCCGAGCCCATTTCGGTCAGCGACGAGATGGTAAAGACGCGGCGGTAGCGGGCGAGCCGCTGGGGCGTCGCCATGTCGTCGGGCAATACGTCGAACAGGACATGGTCGTCGAGCAGGCGGTTGCCGACAGCGTGGAAGGCGGTGATGGCGTCGGTGAATCGTCCGAGGTGAAGCTGGCTCCGCGGATAGAGCAACACGGCTTCTCCGGCCATGAGGCTCGCATTGTAGACGTCGTTGTACCGCTTCATGAACCGGAAGAAGCGCAATAACTCCTGGCGGGACTGCGGATCGTTGAAGTTCGCGTAGCGTGTCATCGGTGCACCGCCATTGGCGGCCAACTCGGCCATGGATGCGCGGATCTTGACGTTCTCGTAGTGGCAGACGCTGAAGGGGCGGTCGCCTCCGGCTCCGCGCATGTAGCGCATCTGGAGGGTGGGTTCGTTCTTCCCGACGCAGTACCAGAGATAGTCTTCGCCCCTGGCCCAAAGATCGGGCGGCAGCATGAAGCGTTCGTCGTTGCGCGGCAGGGGCTGGTAGCTGTGGAGCCACTGGGCGAGGATGAGGCCGGGCTTGAGGGAACGGCCGTAGGCGATGAAGATGTCGTCGAAGGCTTTCTTTCGCGAGATGTCGGAAAAGCGTAGTCCTTCCAGACGCAGCGGCGTCATCTCATTCGCCTTGTACCAGCCGTTGATTTCGGCGAACTGATGTTTCTCGATGTCTTCGATCCCGAACTGTTTGCGCAACTCGGGGGGAGGATAGCGCTCGCGCAAATGGTCTTTGAAGCCGCGGACGCAGTGCCGGCACATGCAGCCGTTGGTATAGAAGTAATTGATGACGAAGCCGTCGACGCCGCGCTCAATGCCGCGTTTGACGAACGCCTTCATGACCTTTCGCCAATCGGGATTGTTCAGGCAGCCGTGATAGATGGGCCAGGGTGAAAAGCCGTCGAGCTTAATGGAATAGGGACTGCCATCGGCCTTGCGCTGGATCAGTTCGAGGGGATCGCGGACGGGCTTGGGGCCGAGTTCCTTCTCGTCCCATAGGTCGTTGTAGAAGTGGAAGAAGCCTTCGCGTGGTCCTTTGGGCGAATCGATGAGGCCGGTGACGTGGTAGGTGGTGTCGATGTGTCCAATGACTTTGATGCCGCGTTTGTGTAACTCCCGATTGAGGTTTTCGAGATACTGCCCGCTGGCTTTCAAGTCGCCGTCGGCGTAGTGGGTGGCGGCGGTGGGTCCTTTCACCGCCTTGGGCACGTGTGCGAGAGCCCAGAAATCGACCCCATAGAAGCCCGCCTGGACCACCTCGGGCTGAGCCTCGTCGACAAAGGCGAGATAACCGGGGTCGATGTACTTGCTCCAATGTACGAGCATGCGGCTGAACTCAAGGCGCTGAGGCGCGGGCGCGCTTGGGGGCGCTGGCGAGCAGCCGGTCAACAGGGCGGCGACGACGAGAGCCCAGGTGTTCTTCAATGACATCGTTTCTCCCAAGTAGCGGCTTAGTTGGCCGGTTTGCAGGCGATGAGGGTTAGCTGTTCGATGCCCGGCCAGCGGCCTTCGGGACCTTCCTTGCGCTCCACGGGGGGGATTTGCTGGAGGGCGGCCTGGGACGGCGCGGGACCTTCGAAATAGAGCTTGTAGACGTCTTCGGCTTTGCGGTAGTCGGCGATGTTGTCCAGGTAAAGCGTGGTTTCGACGGTGGCGCGAAAGTCGAGGCCCACCTCTTCCAAACCATCGAGCAGGTTGCGCATCGACTGGCGCAACTGGACGCCGGGGTCGGAATGGAAGATGCCACCATTGACACCGGTAATGAAGCCGGACTTACC
>JAEUQD010000455.1 GCA_016789925.1 Bryobacterales bacterium
GTCGTGAGGCGAGTCCGCGTTGCCCGTAAGACTGGCGAGATTCTGGATAAGAAGGCGTAAGTAAAGGAACCATGGCTGCCCGTCTCAGAAAGCATTATCAGGAGCGCGTCATTCCCGCGCTGACCAAAGACTTTAATTTGACCAATCCGATGGCCGTGCCGAAGTTGGTCAAGGTGACGATCAACGTCGGAATGGGCGAAGCGACGCAGAACGCGAAGCTGGTGGATACGGCCGCGATGGAATTGACGGCGATCGCCGGCCAGAAGCCGGTGATCTGCAAGGCAAAGAAGTCGGTGGCGGCCTTCAAACTACGTGAAGGCATGCCGATTGGCGTGATGGTGACCCTGCGGGGCGACCGCATGTACGAATTTCTGGACCGTTTGATGAACGTGGCCCTGCCCCGTGTCCGCGACTTCCGCGGCGTGTCCTCGAAGGCGTTTGACGGGCGCGGCAACTACACCCTCGGATTGAAAGACCAGCTGATCTTCCCGGAGATCGACTACAACAAGGTCGACAAGACGAAGGGAATGAATATTTGCGTGACCACGACGGCTCGCAACGACGCGGAAGGGTTAGCGCTGTTGAAGCTGATGGGGATGCCGTTCCGGCAGTAGCCGGGAGAAGGAGTTTCATGGCCACTACCGCCAAGATCGCCAAAGACGATAAGCTCGCCGCTCAAATCCGGCGGGAGTTGAGCAAGCCCAAAGAGGAGCGTACTCCGAAGATTGCCGTACGCTTCCGCAATCGCTGTTTCAATTGCGGGCGGCCTCGCGGGTTCCTCCGCAAGTTCCGTTTGTGCCGCATCTGTTTCCGCAAGTTGGCGCTCGCCGGGCAGATTCCCGGCGTGACCAAGTCGAGCTGGTAACCGTGCCGAACGCAGGTAGATATCTAAGGAAAGCCGAGAGATGATTTCCGATCCCATCGCAGATATGTTGACGCGCGTGCGCAATGCGCTTCAGGCGCGCCATCCCAAAGTCGACGTCCCCTCGTCGAAGCTCAAGATGGAGATTGCCCGGATTCTCAAAGAAGAGGGCTATGTTCTCAATTTCAAGCTCGTCGAAGAGGGCTCGCAGAAAATCATCCGCATTTATCTGAAGTACACGCCGGCCAATCAGCCCGTGATCAGCAGGATTGAGCGGGTGTCTCGTCCCGGCTGCCGGATCTACTCGAACGGCAAGGAAGTGCCGCGAGTGCTGGGCGGGCTCGGCATTAACATCGTAACCACGTCGAAAGGTGTCATGACGGGCGCACAGGCCCGGAAAGACGGCGTGGGCGGCGAAATCCTGTGCCAACTCTGGTAAGGGGCGAGAAGTCATGTCGCGAATCGGAAAAAAGCCCATCCCGCTGCCCAAAGGCGTCACCGTGAAGGTCGGTGAAGCGATCGAAGTCAAAGGACCGAAGGGGACTCTGACGGTTCCGCTGCCGGCGGGTATTGAAATCAGGGATAACAACGGAACGCTGGAGTTGGCGCGCAAGAGCGATCAACATGCCGCATTGCACGGACTGACGCGCGCGCTGACGGCCAATGCCGTTACCGGCGTGTCCACGGGATTCACCCGCGAGCTGGATATTGTCGGTATCGGCTACCGCGCCGAGGTGAAGGGCCGGGTTGTCGTTTTCACGCTCGGCTACTCGCACCCGATCGAATTTCTGCTTCCGGCCGGCGTGGATTGCCGGATCGACAAGTTAACGCACCTGGTGCTGACCGGCCACGACAAGGAAATGCTCGGGCAGGTGGCCGCCAACATGCGGTCTTTGCGTCCGCCAGATCCCTATAAGAACAAGGGTGTGCGGTACACCGGCGAAGTGCTGCGCAAGAAGGTTGGTAAGGCCGGAGCCGGCGGCAAGGGAGGTAAGTAAGGCGCATGATTACCCGTCTATCGCGCGATGTCCATCGTCAGAGGATTCACAACCGGATCCGGCGGCGGATTGCCGGGACCTCCGAGCGTCCGCGGCTGGCAGTGTTCCGCAGCCTGAAGCATATTTACGCCCAGTTGATCGACGACACCAAGGGGCATACCATTGTCTCGGCGTCGTCTCACGAAAAGGGTTCACCCATCGGCAACGGCGGCAACCTCGCGGGCGCCAAGGCGCTTGGCAAGCTGATTGCCGAGCGTGCGACCGCCAAGGGCGTCAAGAAGGTGGTGTTCGACCGCGGCGGCTATCTGTATCACGGCCGCGTCAAGGCGGTGGCCGAAGCCGCCCGCGAAGCTGGTCTCGAGTTCTAAGGATTTCTGTTCCATGCCTGCTGCTAACCCCAAACGGATCGATCCCGCGTCGCTCAATCTGAAAGAGCACGTCATCTCCATCAATCGCGTCACCAAAGTGGTGAAGGGCGGTAAGAACCTGAGCTTCGCGGCGCTGGTCGTCGTGGGCGACCCGGGCTCGAAAGTTGTCGGCTTCGGTACCGGAAAAGCGCGGGAAGTTCCCGCGGCCATCAAGAAGGGCATCGAGTCGGCCAAACGCCGGCTGCGGAAGGTCCACGTGACCGAGCACACGATTTTGCATCCGGTGCTGGGCCGTTTCGGGTCCGGCGAAGTGCTGCTCAAGCCCGCTCCGGCTGGTACGGGCGTGATCGCCGGCGGTCCGGTGCGCGCCGTCATGCAAGCGGCTGGAGTGCCGAATGTGCTGACCAAGTCGATTGGTTCGCACAACCCTCACAACGTGATTCGGGCCACGTTCGCGGCGCTGGAACAACTGCGCGACAAACAGCAGGTGGCTGATCTGCGCGGCATCGCCGTCGAAAAGGTCGGCTAAGAGAGAACCAACGGTATGAGCCAGGCCATGATCCGCATAAAATTGATTGGCAGTCCCATCGGGCGCGTGGAAAAGCAAAAGCTGATCGTCCGTTCGCTGGGCCTGAAAAAGATGAACCAGATTGTCGAGCGTCCCGATACACCGGGTTTCCGTGGCATGGTGAAGAAAGTGCCGCACCTGCTCGCGATCGTCGACCAATAAAGGTATCGGGAGATTCGTTATGAACCTCGGAAGTTTAAAACCGCCCGCCGGACAACAAAAGGCGTCGCGCCGCGTCGGCCGCGGTATGGGCACCCATCGCGGCAAGACGTCGGGCCGTGGACACAAGGGCGCCCGGGCCGTTTCGGGTTACTCGAAGATGCGCGGTTTCGAGGGCGGCCAGATGCCGCTGCACCGGCGTCTGCCCAAACGCGGATTCTCGAACGCGCTGTTTAAGAAGACTTATACGGTAGTCAACGTGGGCCTGTTGGAAAAGCTGGAGGGTGATTCCTTCACGCCGGAGTCGCTGATGGAGTCGGGCGTGATCCACAAGCTCAAGAACGGGCTGAAGATCCTGGCCAGCGGCGAGATTACCCGCAAGATCCACGTCAAGGCTCACCTGTTTTCGCCCGCCGCCGAGCAGAAGATTGTTGCCGCCGGGGGCAGCGTTGAAAAGATTGCGCTCCCTGTCAAGGGACCTAAAAAAGCAGCCGCGTAGTTCCCGTTTATGAACAAGTTTTTCGAAGCCGTCGCCAACATCTTCAAAATTCCGGATCTGCGCAACCGTGTGCTGTTCACACTCGGTTTGCTGGCGGTCTACCGGTTGGGCGCCCATATTCCGGTACCCGGTATCGACGCCAACAAGCTGGAAAGCTTCTTTGCGCAGAATCAGGGCACGTTCTTCGGCTTCATCGATATGTTCTCCGGCGGCATGTTCCGCCGGCTGACCATTTTCGCGCTGGGCATCATGCCCTACATCACGGCCTCGATCATCCTGCAATTGATGACGGTCGTGGTGCCGGCTCTCGAAAAACTTCAGAAGGAAGGCGAACTCGGCCGCCGCAAGATCACACAGTGGACGCGGTATCTCACGGTCATTCTGGCGACCATGCAGTCGATTGGAATTGCAACGGCGCTTCAGAATCTGGAAGGCGGCTTCGTCATCAACCCGGGCTTCGGCTTCATTCTGATGACGATGATCTCGCTGACGACCGGCACCGCCTTCATTATGTGGCTCGGCGAGCAGATCTCCGAGCGCGGGATCGGGAACGGGATGTCGCTGATCATCTTCACCGGCATTGTGCGTGGCTTACCCGACGCGATTGTCGAGATGGTCTCGAACGTCCGGACGGGCCAGTGGGGAGTAATTCATGTGATCCTCATCGTGCTGATGATGATCGTCGTCGTCGGTTTTATCGTCCTGGTGGAACGAGGAGAACGCCGCATCCCGGTGCAGTACGCCAAGCGCGTGGTGGGCCGCCGCATGATGGGCGGGCAGTCCACGCACTTACCGCTGAAGGTGAACGCGGGAGGAGTGATCCCGGTGATTTTCGCGTCGTCGCTGCTGGCCATTCCGCAGAGTTTTCTCAACTTCGATATCGTCCGCAACAGTGCCTGGCTGCGCGGCATGCTGGAGTCAATCGGCCACTCGATGCCGCTCTACTTCCTCGTCTACACCGCGGGCATCATCTTCTTCTGCTTCTTCTACGTGTCGATTATCTTCAATCCGAACGAAGCGGCGGACAACATGCGCAAGTACGGCGGGTTCATCCCGGGCATTCGTCCGGGCCGGAACACAGCCGACTATATGAACAAGATTCTGACCCGCATCACGATGGTGGGCGGGTTGTACCTGGCCATTCTGTCAATCATTCCGGAAGTGATGATTTCGGGCGTGAAGCTGCAGCGGTTGCCGGCGATCGGCAACTGGATCGACCAGCACTTCCCGCGGTTTTTGCTCGATGGTCTGGGTGTCAGTTTTTACTTCGGCGGTACGTCGCTGCTGATTGTGGTGGGCGTCGCCATGGATACGGTGAACCAGGTGGAAGCGCAGTTGATCATGCGCCACTATGAGGGCTTCACGCCGCGCGCGGGCCGGATCCGCGGCCGACGTGGGGTGTTCTAAACGGACCCCTATGCAAGCCGGTTACCAAATACGCTAAACTAATTTAGGACTCTCCTGCCCTGCAACGATGATTGTGCGTAAGACCCCCGCGGAATTGGACAAGATGCGCGCGTCAGGTCTCCTCGTGTACCGGATTCTTCAGGAATTGGGCGGGATGGTGAAGGAAGGGGTTAGCACCCTGGACCTGGAAGAGGCTGCCGAGCGGATGGTGAAAGAAGCCGGCGCCCGGCCGGCTTTTAAGAACTATTATGTTCCGGCGGTTGGCCAGCGTTACAAGTACGTGTTGTGTACTTCGGTCAACGACGAGGTAGTTCACGGGCTGCCCTCAGCCAAGCGGATTTTGAAGTCCGGCGATATCGTCAAGATCGATACGGGCGTGGAACTGAACGGGTATTTCGGCGACTCGGCCATTACGGTGGGCGTCGGTGAGATCGACCCGGCAGTCCAGAAACTGATGGACGTGACGCGGGAGTCGCTGGAACTGGCGATTCGCCAGGTGAAGGCGGGCAACCGCCTGTTTGATATTTGTGCGGCGGTGGAAGGGCATGTGACGAGCAACGGCTTCACCATCGTGCGCGAGTTTGTGGGACACGGCATCGGAACCCAGTTGCACGAGGAGCCGCAGGTACCCAATTACGTGGACCGGAAGAATGAGAATCCACGGTTGAAGGAAGGTATGGTGCTGGCGATCGAGCCGATGGTGAACGCCGGCAAACCGGAAACGAAAGTGGCTTCGGATAAGTGGACCGCGCAGACCAAAGACGGCTCGTATTCGGCGCATTTTGAACATTGCGTCGCCGTCACCGCGAACGGTCCGTGGGTTTTGACCCGGCCGTGACAGACGCTCCCGAGGCTACGGAAAGCCGGGAAGTGTTGGGAACGGTTGTGGAAGAACTCCCCAGCCTGAAATGGCGGGTTGAGTTGGAAGATGGCCGGCGGGCAGTTGCGCACGCGGCCGCGGCGAGCAAAGTGAATTTTGTCCGGCTTCGTCCCGGTGATCAGGTGGCAGTGGTTTTATCGCCCCACGATCGGAACCGCGGACGGATTGTGAGATTGTTGCAGCCCCAGGTTCGGGGGCGGGACCGGGGCGTCCTCTAAACGAGTCCCAGGAAGTGAAACGACATGAAAGTCCGAGCGTCGGTCAAAACGATTTGTGAAAAATGCAAGCTCATTCGGCGGCATGGCGTGGTGCGCGTGATCTGCGCCAACCCCAAGCATAAGCAGCGCCAGGGCTAACTGTTCTTGAGAGGTATCTGATATGGCTCGTATTTCGGGTGTTGACCTGCCCAGCCGCAAGCGCGTTGAGGTGGGCCTGACGTATATCTATGGCATCGGGCGGACACGCTCGAAGTCACTCCTGCACCGCGCGGGGATCGACTATAACAAGCGGGTGTCGGATCTGACCGAGGAAGAGGTCAACAAACTTCGTACGATCCTCGAAGAAGAGGGTTCGATCGAGGGCGATCTCCGCAAAGAGATCTCGCTCAATATCAAGCGGCTCATCGAAATGGGATCCTATCGCGGGCTCCGGCATCGCCGGGGGCTGCCGACGCGCGGCCAGCGGACCCACACCAATGCCCGCACGCGCAAAGGTCCGCGGCGCGGCACCGTGGCCAACAAGAAGAAAGCTGGCATCAAGTAATTGGGCCGGGCAACAGGAGTCGATTAATACATGGCGAAAGCACAGGCCAAAGCCGGCGCCAAGGGCGGTAAGAAGAAGGCGTTCAAGAAACGCGATAAAAAGAACGTGCCGCTGGGCAAAGTGTTTGTCCAGGCATCGTTCAACAACACCATTGTCACGATCACCGACACGCTTGGTAACGTGCTGTGCTGGTCCAGTTCGGGTTCGCTCGGCTTCCGTGGATCGCGGAAAGGCACTCCGTTTGCCGCTCAGCAGGCCGCTTTGACGGCGGCGACCAAGGCGAAGGAATCCGGACTCCGCACGGTGGATGTGTTTGTCGCGGGACCCGGATCCGGGCGCGAATCGGCGGTGCGCGCGTTGTCGACCGCCGGGATAGAAGTTAAATCGATCAAAGACGGGACGCCGATTCCTCACAACGGCTGCCGCCCGCCCAAGAAGCGCCGCGTTTGATCGATATCGTGGGAGGCAGGAGGAAGGGTCCGCCAACGACCTGTAAACTGCACCACTCGTTGGAAATTGTAGAAGGAGTTTGAAACTTGGCACGATATACAGGTCCCTCCTGCCGCCAATGCAGGCGCGAGGGTTTGAAACTGTTCCTCAAGGGGGAACGCTGCCACTCCGAGAAGTGCGCGATCGAGAAGCGTAACTTTCCGCCCGGACAGCACGGCAAAGACCGCAAGCCGAAGATCATCGGTTACGGGCTGCAGTTGCGCGAGAAGCAGAAAGTGCGCCGCATCTACGGGTTGGGTGAAACGCAGTTCCGTAACCTTTTCGAGAAAGCCGCCGCCGCCAAAGGGATCACGGGTGAAAACCTGTTGAGCATGCTGGAACGGCGTCTGGATAACGTGGTCTACCGTATGGGCTTTGGCACGTCACGCGCTCAGGCGCGGCAGATTGTCCGCCACGGCCATATTCAGGTCAATGGCCGCAAGGTCAACATTCCGTCATTCCAGGTGCGTAAGGACGACGTTGTGGAAGTGCGCGAGGGGTCGCGGCAGAACCCCACCATCCTGGCTTCGAAAGACGCCACGGCGCACACCCCTGTCCCGAACTGGCTGGACGTCGATCGCGAAGCCCTCCGCGCCCGCGTCACGGCCCTTCCCCAGCGCTCCGAACTCGTACAGATCCAAATCAACGAACAACAGATCGTCGAGTTGTACTCGAAGTAGGCGACAGACTCACTGCGCGCAGGAGGTTTCTTCAGGAATGTTTAAAGGTTTCCAAAAGCCGAAGCGGCTGGTGGCGAACACCGAATCGCTGACTGACCGTTATGGAATGTTCTGGGCTCAGCCGTTCGAGCGAGGGTTCGGAACGACAATCGGTAACGGTTTGCGGCGCGTACTGCTGTCCTCGATCGAGGGTGCGGCGATCACCGCGGTTCGCATTGAAGGGGTGTCGCACGAGTTCAGCCCGATCCCGGGTGTCGTGGAAGACGCGACCGACATCATTTTGAACCTGAAGCAGGTTCCATTCAAGATGTCGGCGGAAGGCGTGTTTACGGCGCGCATCACCGCCGATACGCCGGGTGAAGTGCTGTCCGGCCAGATCGAGTGCCCTTCGGAACTCGAAGTACTTGACCGGCACATGCATATCGCCACGGTGTCGGAAGGCGGGCGCCTGGTCATCGAAATGCGGCTCAAGCCTGGCCGTGGCTACGTGGCCCAGGACCGGAACTTCGACGATGACCTCCCGGTGGATTACATCCCGATCGACTCGGTCCACTCTCCGGTCCGCAAGGTCAATTTTTCTGTCGAGAACGCCCGTCTCGGTCAAATGACCGATTACGATAAACTCACGCTCGAAGTCTGGACGAACGGCGCCATCTCCCCGCAGGACTCCATCGGCCAGGCCGCCAAGTTGCTCAAAGATCACATGGCGATCTTCATCAACTTCGAGGAAGTTCAGGAAGTGGTCGAAGAACCGGCTGAGCGGGCGATCAACCAGATGAACGAGATTCTCAACCGCTCGGTGGAAGAACTCGAACTGTCGGTGCGTTCCTACAACTGCCTCAAGAACGCAAACATTCAAACGATCGGCGACCTTGTGCAGAAGTCCGAGGCGGAAATGCTCCGCACGAAGAACTTCGGCCGTAAGTCCCTCAACGAAATCAAGGAAATCCTCGGTAATCTCGGCCTAACCTTCGGCATGCGCTTCGACGCCCAAGGCCGTCTGGTGTCTCCGTCCGGCTCCCCGGTGAATATCGGCGCCGAAGAAGAGGCGGAAGCGGAATAGGCGTTGAAGCCAGGTAAGGAAATGCATCATGCGTCACGGTAGAGCAGGTTATAAGTTAAAGCGCGATGTGAGTGCGCGCCGGTCGCTGCTTCGGAATCTTGTTACCAGCGTAATTAATGAAGAACGCGTGGCGACCACGGTCCCCAAGGCGAAGGCTGTCAAGCCGCTGGTGGATAAGATCATCACGCTCGGCAAGAAAGACTCTTTGCATGCCCGCCGCCAGGCGGCGTCGTTTCTGATGACGCCGGCCTCGGTGCAGAAGCTGTTCGACAAGCTCGCGCCCCGGTTCTCTCAGCGCAACGGCGGTTACACCCGCATTGTCCGCCTGGGTTTCCGGAAGGGCGACGGCGCCGAAATCTGCATGCTCGAACTGGTGGGTTCGGAACTGGTCAAGCGTGCCGACGAGCGGCGCAAGCGCAAGGAAGAGCGTCTCAAGGCGATGCGCGAAGGCCGCGAAGAGGGCCAGGAAGAAGAATAGACCTTTCCGCGCTTCCATCTTGCGGGAATCAAGACAGACCGCCCGGCTGGTGTTACACTGGCGCGGGCGGTTGTTCTTTCTTAGGATAGTTACTACATGCCTCGCGCTCTGATTACCGGTTGCACTGGCCAGGACGGATCGTACCTGGCCGAGTTGTTGTTGTCGAAGGGGTATGAGGTGCACGGCCTCAAACGGCGCGCCTCGCTTTTCAATACCGACCGCGTCGACCATATCTACCAGGACCTGCACGAACACAACCGCCACTTCTACCTTCATTACGGCGAGTTGAGCGACGGCTCATGCCTGGCCACGCTTCTCTACGACATCCGGCCCGACGAGGTCTATCACCTCGGGGCGCAGTCTCATGTTCGCGTCTCCTTCGATGTCCCTGAATTCACCGCCGACGTTGTGGCCACGGGGACGTTGCGAGTTCTGGAAGCGATTCGGCGCACCGGGGTGAAGACCCGCTACTATCAGGCGTCGTCTTCCGAGCAGTTCGGCTCCACGCCTCCGCCGCAGACCGAAACCACGGTGTTCCATCCGCGCAGTCCCTACGCCTGCGCCAAGGTTTTCGCCCACAACATCACCGTGAACTACCGCGAGTCGTATGGAATGCACGCCTCGTGCGGCATCCTCTTTAATCACGAGTCGCCCCGGCGTGGAGAGACGTTCGTGACCCGCAAGATCACGCGTGCCGTCGCCCATATCAAATTGGGGCTCCAAAAGAAGCTCTATCTCGGCAACCTCGATGCGCGCCGCGACTGGGGCTATGCGCCCGACTATGTCGAGGCGATGTGGCTGATGCTCCAGCAGGACAACCCCGATGATTATGTGATCGGCACGGGGCAAGCCTACTCCGTGCGCGAATTTGTCGAAGCATCCTTCGCCCGCTGCGATCTCGACTGGAAGGACTACGTCGAAATCGACCCTCGCTACTTCCGCCCCGCCGAGGTCGATTTTCTGCTCGCCGATCCGTCCAAGGCGCGACGTGTTCTTGGCTGGGAACCCAAGGTGACGTTTCAGGAACTGGTCCGCATTATGGTGGACGCCGACTTGCACGATGTCGAAACCCGGCTGCGCGGGGGCGCCGCGGCCGTCCGTCTGGTGACCGAGTAGGATGAACCAGACGGCTCCCATCTTCGTGGCCGGCCACCGCGGCCTGGTTGGCTCCGCCATTTTGCGGGCGCTGAGAAGCGAAGGCTTCACCAATCTCTTGTTGCGCACGCGTGAGGAGCTAGACCTTACGTCCCAGGCGGCTGTCGACGACTTCTTTCGGCGCGAACGTCCCCAGTACGTCTTTCTGGCCGCCGCCCGTGTTGGCGGCATTCTCGCCAACAATAACTACCCGGCCGAGTTCATCCACGACAATCTCGCCATTCAGCTCAATGTTATCGGCGCCGCCCACCGCCACCAGGCGGCGAAACTATTGTTTCTGGGTTCGTCCTGCATCTATCCGAAATTCGCCCCGCAGCCGATCCGCGAGGAGTATCTGCTCACCGGATTGCTGGAACCGACCAACGAGCCCTATGCCATCGCAAAGATCGCCGGCCTCAAGACGATCGAAGCCTATCGGCGGCAGTATGGCTTCAACGGCATCTGTCTGATGCCCACCAACCTCTACGGACCCGGCGACAACTTCGATCTGAATCACTCGCACGTATTACCCGCACTCATTCGCCGCTTTCACGAAGCCAAACTCGCCGCGGCCCCTTCGGTCACCGTCTGGGGCACCGGTTCACCGCGCCGGGAGTTCCTGCATGTCGACGACCTGGCCGCCGCCAGTCTGTTCCTCATGCGCAACTACGATTCTCCGGAGATCGTCAACGTGGGCTGCGGTCAGGATGTCACCATCCGGGAACTCGCCGGGATGGTGAAGACGGCCACGGGCTATTTGGGGGAACTCGTCTTCGATAGTTCGAAACCGGACGGTACACCGCGCAAACTGCTCGACGTCTCCCGCATGGCGGCCCTGGGTTGGTCTCCGCGCATTCCACTCACCGAAGGCATACGCTCCACCTACGAGTGGTTCCTGGCCAATCGCGCGTAGCCTGTTATACTCGTCGCTGTATTGCCTGATTTCACTCCTTTGGAGTTTGTCGAGCGTTCACTCCGGCTCCAATATTCTGTCAGTGATCTCTGCCTGTTCCGGTTGTCCTTTTCCGGCCGCATGATCCATTGGCCTTTCAATCCGCTGGCCGAACCGCTGGCCAGTCCTCCTTCCCCGCCGCCAGGCGGGCTGAGGGAGACGGCTTTCTACGTCTTTCACAACGTGCCTCTGGCCGCTCCGCTTCCGCGGTTGGTCACCGTAGCCGGCGCAATCCGCTACGTGCTTGACCAGGCGCCTTCCTACTACACGAGTCTCGACGGTACGTTCGACGACTACCTCGCCACGTTCTCCTCGAAGTCGCGCTCGACGATTCAACGCAAGGTCCGCAAGTTCGCGGAACTCTCCGGCGGGGTTGTGGATGTCCGCCTCTATCGCAGGCCGCAGGAGATGGGCGCTTATCACGCGCTCGCCCGGCAGGTGGCCGCCCGCACTTACCAGGAACGTCTCTTTGGCGGCGCCATTCCGGGTTCTCCCGATTTTCTGCGCCACATTCAAGCTCTGGCCGCGGAAGACCGGGTGCGCGGGTTCCTCCTGTTTCTCAACGGGCAGCCCGTCGCCTACCTCCACCTTCCGGTCCACACCGACGGCACTGTTGAATACGAGTATCTCGGCTACGACCCGGCGTACTCCGATATCTCTCCCGGCACCGTCCTGTTGTTTCTCGCTCTGCAGCACTTATTCTCCGAGCCCGGCCTGCGCTACTTCGACTTCAGCTATGGCTACGGCCAGACGAAGGAAGTTTTCTCGCGCGGCCAGTATCTGCGCGCCGACATCTACTATTTTTCCCGGACTCCCTATCATTTCCTCGCCGTTTACGGACACTCGACGCTCGATTCGTTTTCGGTCTGGATAGGCCGCGTGCTGGAGCGTTGGGGTCTGAAGCGCGCCATCAAGCGGCTATTGCGCGGTTCTTCATGACCACGCGCGTCTACATCACCGTCGATACCGAGAACAGCATGGGTGACGCATGGGATCGCCCGGACCTTCGTCCCGTGCCGAGCGACCGCATTATCTTCTGCCGCCGCCAGGGGCGCGATTTTGGCATCGGTTGGATGTGCGGCCTGCTCAACGAGCGCAAACTGCGCGCCACTTTCTTCTGCGAGACTCTGGCGGCGCTCGTACTGGGCGAAGACGACACGCGCGCCTACATCGAGTTCCTGCTCGAACAGGGCCAGGACGTTCAGCTTCACGCCCACCCCAATTACCTCCACTATGCCGAGTACCTTCGGGGCGGGCCCGCGGTCATACAAGACTCTCTTGCCCGTCTCCCGCTCGATCAACAGCGCCGGGTCCTCACTACGGCTTCGGAACTGTTTGAGCGCTTTACCGGCCACCGCCCTTTCGTTTACCGTGCCGGCAATTTCGAGGGCAGCTTGGCGTCGCTCGCCGTCCTCCACGAACTCGGCTTCGTGATCGATTCCAGCTACAATCCCGCCTTCCTTACTTCCTTCGACGATGACGATCTGTTGCTCAACGTCCCCCAGTTTCTGAATGGCCTGTGGGAGCTTCCGTTTACGGTCGCCCACGAGCGGTTTGCTGAAAGCTCGGCGCCGCGCCATCTGAAGTACTTCGATCCGGCCGCGATGTCGTGCTGGGAGATGCGCCAGGTTCTCGAACAGGCCCACCGTTCACAACTCACCGATGTCGTCATCATGCTGCACTCCTTTAGCGGCGTCAAACCACGCGATGAGCAGTACAGTTCCTTTCGCCCGGACCACATCGTCCGCCGCCGCTTCGCCTGGCTGCTCGACTACCTGGCTGTCAACACCGGGCGCTTCCGTGTCAGCACTATGGGCGAAGTTGCGCCGCACCTTCCATTTACTACGCCCGCCGCTCCTCCGCCCCTGCCCGAATTGGGCTGGACGCGCCCGTTCCTGCGGAAAGTCGTTCAGGGCGTTAACCGCATTCTCTAGGAGTGGTCCGCTACAATACGCTACACCAGTATGCAAATCGTCGGCCGCGTGGAAAGCTTGTGGCGTTACCCCGTGAAAAGTATGCGCGGGGAACAACTCAGTGAGGCGTTTGTAGGATTCCCCGGAATCTACGGTGACCGTCTCTATGCTTTTTGCAGCACCGGCGCCATTGCCGGCTTTCCTTTCCTGACCAGCCGTGAACAGCAGCAGATGCTCCTCTACCAGCCGAGGTTCCGGAGCGCCGAGTGCATGCGTCTGCCTCCCAACCTCCGCGATGCGGAAGCTCTTGCGCCTGGCGCTACGCCCCTCTATGCCGCGCAGCCCGAAACCGTAGTGGATGTCACGGCTCCCGACGGCAAGACCTACTCGATCGACGACCCGATTCTAATCGAGCGCCTGACTGCCGGTTTGGGCGACCACCCCACCCTCCGCCTCATTCGCTCGGACCGGTCCCTGACCGATTGCCGGCCCGTCTCCCTGTTTGGAATCCATACGGCGCGCCAGCTCGCCCAAGAGACCGGCGCTGTTGTCGACCAGCGCCGCTTCCGTGCAAACCTCTACGTCGATTTTTTCTCGGGGAAAGGCTTCGCCGAAGATGAACTCACCGGCAAGACGGTGCAAATCGGGCGTAAAGCCACCCTCGCCGTCCTCGAGCGCGATCCCCGCTGCAAGATGATCACGCTCGATCCGGATAGCGCGCAGCCGAATCCCGACGTCATCCGCTGCGTCGCCCGCAACCATGAAGGCAAAGCGGGCGTCTACGCGGCCGTACTGGTGGAGGGGGTCGTCGCCGCCGGCGATGAAGTTGTACTTCTCGACGGCCATTGACTCCCGCGGAAAATTTCGCTACATAAGAGCCGGAACTCTTTTTGTTGCAAGGAGGTTTGCCGGCAATGTCTGAATTCCCGATTCTTCGCAGGCAATTTTTGCGCCAGTGCGCCGGATGCGCCGCCGCCGCGGTTTGTGGAGCGGCCGCGCGGATTCCCGACAGCGCGCCCGCCTGCTCTAAGAATGAACTTTGGCCCACCGCCAAGGCACGGGTTCGGGTGGTCTTCTCCCAGCCCGAGCGCGACCGGGAAGGTTGGCCCTATGTGAACTATGACTACGCCACGCGCCAGCGCCAGGTTATGGAGCGCTTCCGCCGGGCGATCCCCACAATCGACTTCATCCCCTCCACGGTGGCTTCGGCCCGGGAGGGCTCTGAGCTGTTCAACGACGCTTCCGCGGACGGTTTTGTCGTCTACCTGCTCGGCATTCCGAGCGGTGGCATCGCCCGCCGCCTCATCGACGCCGGCAAGCCTGTTGTTCTGGTCGACGATCTTTACGGCGGAACCGGCGAGTTTCTGACTACGTACTCACGCGCCGTTGCGGAGAAGAAGCCTGTGGCCGGCGTCTCATCCAGTAACTTCGACGACGTCACCCAGATCGTGCGTTGCTACGAAGCGATTCGCAAGTTGAAAGCCTCCACCATCCTCGACGTCTGCGAACGCGTCAACCGCGGCGACGTTCCGGCCATACCACAGGCCTTTGGCACCCGCGTGAAGACAGTGGGCGCGGCCGAGATCAACGACGCTTACCGCAAAGCCTCGGACAGCGAGGCCACCCGCTGGGCGGATCAGTGGCTCAAGGAGGCCGAGAAGACCGTCGAGCCCTCCCGCGACGAACTCGTCCGTTCCGCACGCATGTATCTGGCCATGGCCGAAATGCTGAAGGACAGCCGCGCCCAGGCGATGGACGTCGATTGCCTGCACCTCTTTTATGGCAAGAAGCTCCCGGCCTACCCCTGCATCGGGTTCCGCGAATTCAACGACGCCGGACTGGTGGGCGCTTGCGAAGCGGACCTGCAATCCACCATTACCATGCTTGCCATGACGTATCTCGCCGGACGTCCCGGATTTATTTCCGACCCGGTGATCGATACGTCGAAGAACCAGATCATCTACGCCCACTGCGTCGCCCCGACGCGGCCCTACGGACCATCGAGCCCGGTGGTGCGATTCCATCTGCGCGACCACTCCGAAGACCGCAAGGGCGCCGTCGTGCAGGCCTTTCTTCCCATCGGCGAGACGACCACTACGTTGAAGATTCTGCCGCAGACGCGGGAAATGGTCTTCCACCAGGCCAAAGCCGTCGACAATCTCGAAGACGATCGCGCCTGCCGCACCAAACTCGCCGCCCAACCCGCCGATGCCCGGGCGCTGCTGACCGGGTGGCATCGCTGGGGCTGGCACCGCGTCACTTACTACGGCGACCTGCGCGCTCCCGTCGAGGCTTTCGCCGCCCTCACCGGATTGAACTTCGTGACCGAAGGCGCACCCAGCTAGAACACGATCTTGCCCGCAAACTGAACCACGCGCGCGCCGCCTGCTCCGGTGATGCGGCCCATATTCGCACCCGCGCTCAGGCTTGTATTCGGGTTACTGAAGTTGGGTGTATTGGTGAGGCTGAACAGCTCCGTGCGGAACTCGAACCGCATGCCCTCCCGCAATGGGATGGGAAACGATTTGAACACACCCGCGTTGAGGCCGAAGTTCGGCGGCGCATCGATGACGTTGCGCCCAAAGTTCCCATAGGTCCCCGCCGCCGGATTCGCGAAGGCCGTCCGGTCGAACCATGCCTGAACCAATGCGCTCCGCGGCCGGTCGCTCGGCAGCACGGGATTCCCAATGAGGTTCGGGCGCTGGTTCGGTGTGCTGCTCAGGGCGTTATCTTGCCCGGTCAGGATGTTCAGCGGTTGGCCCGTGCGCGCGGTCAGCATGCCATTCACCTGCCAGCCGCCCGCGATCAACCGTACCGCCGTGGGCGCGCCGCCGAACTTCGGCAGATCCCAAATCCACGACAACGCGGCCACTTGCCGGGCGTCGAAGTCCGACCGGCCCCACTGGCTGCGCAAGTTGAACACGTTCGGCACCGCCGCGCCGAGCGCGATCGCCGACGCCTGGTCCAACGATTTCGCGTACGTGTAGGCGCCCTGGATCGAAAAGCCCCGGCTCATCCGCTTGGTGGCTTCAATTTGTAACGCGTGATAGGTTGAGTTCGCGCGCGACGAGATGTTCTGGAGATTGCCGAAGCCCGGAACGAGCCGCCGGTTGTTGATGTTGCCCACTGTGGCGCCCGGTCCAAAGAGGGCCGGATTCGTGCTGACGCCCATCAGTAGCTTGCGGCCCAGTTTGCCCACGTAGGCGGCCTGCACGACGAAATCCTTGACCACCTCGCGCTGGATGTTGAAGTTGAATTGCTGAATGTAGGGCGACCGCAAGGCCGGGTCCGGATAGAAGATCTCCTGCAAACCCACAAAGCGCGGATTCGTCAATTCGATCGTCAACGGAATGGCCGGCTGTCCGCGGAGCGGATCGGTGAGGGAAAACGGAGTGGGGATTGTGAAGGTATAGCGATAGGGCTGGGACGTGTTCTGAATCACGTCGGAGTTGATTGTGTCGTAGAAGAACCCGTAGGCTCCCCGGATGGCCGTGCGCCCGTTGCCGAACGGATCCCAGGAAAACCCGATGCGCGGCGCGAAGTTGTTCTTGTCGGTAGGGAACAAGCCGCGTGGTACGCCGGGGTCGCCGGGAAACACCATGCCTACCGGCGCGTTCGGAATCACCGTGGACTGCTTGCCCTGGTGGAACGTGCCCCACCAGTCCGCCGGGTGAACCCAATTGAACGGCAGTTCATACCGTAGACCAAGGTTCAAAGTCAGCCGGGGATGGACGCGCCAGTCGTCTTGAACAAAGAGGTACACGTTGTTCTGCAAGCCCGCCTGTTCGAGCACGGGGCTTGCCACGGTCATGCTCGTCGCCCGGCCCAGAACGAAGTCTGCCGCGGCGTTCCCTGTGATCTGGCCGTTGAAGGTAAAGCTGCCCATCGTCTGGAAGAACGACCGGTTCAGATAGCGCAGCTTCAGGATTTCAAAGCCGCCCTTCAATGTGTGCCGGCGCCGTGTCCACGTCACGCTGTCGTTTAACTGGAGCGACTCGTTGACGGCAATCGCGTCCACGCTCGACGCGTTGCCGAGTGTCAGACGCCCCGTGATGTCGATGGTTGGCGGAATTTTCGGGCCGAATTGCGGGAAGATGCCGCCGAGGTCGCTCAAGTGGGTAGGGTTGAGGTTCCGGTAATCCGACGAAAACCGGTTGAACGAGATCCGCGCCTGGTTGAGAAGGGTCGCTGTCAGGCTCCAGGTATCGCCGATCGTGATCGAATTCACCTTCGCATTCCGGTCTAGCGGCAAGTAGGCCGGGACGCTCCCGGCGCTGCTCCGGTCGTAGGACCGGTTCAGGTTATACCTCCCGTCCACGACATGCCGGCGGAAATTCCAGTCGGCCCGGAACAGGTACTGTCCGTTGTTGGCCGGCGTCGGGAAAGTGGTGATCAACTGGTCGCCGCGATTGGGCAACGGCATCTGCGCGGGGTTCAGCAGGTTTCGCGCCACCGTATCGAACCGCGCTGTTGGAATCTGATTCCCCGGAAACGGCTGGTTGTTATTGGCCGGGTCGCGAATGGGCGCGGTGGCCGACGAGAAATCTCCTCGCCGCTCGGCTTCCGTCAACGGAAAGGCCGATGCGCCCAGCGACGCCGGCCGAACGCGTAAGCCTTCGTAAGAACCAAACAGGAACAGCTTGTCTTTCTTCACAGGGCCACCCACGGCCACGCCAAACTGATTTTGAATCAATTGCGGAATCGTGCTGGGCGCGAAGAAACTCCGTGCGTTCAGCTTGTGGTTTCTGAGGAACTCCCAGGCCGCGCCGTGGATCTCGTTGGTGCCCGATCGTGTCACCACCTGGAACACCGCGCCCGCATTGCGCCCATACTCGGCGCTGAAGGAGTTGGTCAGCACCTTCACTTCCTGCAAGGCGTCCGGCGGCGGATAGTTCAATCCGGTGTTGCGGAAGGCGGCGTTGAATTGCTGCCCGTCGAACAGAAACAGGTTTTGATTGGCGCGCGAACCCGAGACGTTCAGCGTGGGACCGGACCGGTCGCCCGTAAACGTCTGCGGCGCTGACACGCCTGTCGCTCCCGGCAGCAGTGCCGCGAGGCCGATGATGTTGCGCCCGTTGAGCGGCAGATCCGTCACGCGCCGCGAATCGATCAACGTGCCGATCACCGACGAGCGCGAGTCTACCAGCGGCGCTTCGGCGCTCACGCTGACCGATTCGCTGACGTTCCCCACGTCCAGCCTCATGTCCACCCTCACGTTCTGCTCCGTGGTGAGTGTGACGCCGGTCCGGCGCAACGTCTTGAAGCCACCCGCTTCCACGGTGATGGTGTAGGTGCCGATCGCCAGGGAAGGGAAGACGAAGTCTCCGTTCGCCTCGGTGGTCAGTTCGCGTGTCGTTCCGCGCTCGTCGAGCAGCGCGACAACGCGCGCATTCGGCACCGAGGCCCCGGTGGCGTCGGTAATGGTTCCATGGATGGTTCCGGTGCCTTGCGCATGGATCAGCGCGGCCGGTCCCAGAAGAAGAAGTGCGAGCGAACGTGTAGACATTCAAGCCTCCCGTCAGCAACTGCGAATGTCTAACAGTATATGCGCGTTGCTCAGGCCGCGCGTGCCGCCACAATCGTCTCTAGCCGCGCCTGCAACTCCGCCCGTAGTCCCGAGGTCTTCGCCAGATTCTTCAACTCCCGCGGATCGCTCTGATAGTCGTACAACTCTTCGCCCTCGCGCCCGTGATCCCACATGCTGTAGCGGTAGCGTTCGGTCCTGAGCGAATAACCGCGAACCTGGTTGCGATGCACCTGAGTCACGGCCGGGCGGTCCCACGCCGCCTTCGGATTCTCCAGCAGCGGCCTGACACTCTTGCCGTGCAGACTGGCGGGTACGTCTTTCAATCCGCACAAGTCAGCCAGTGTGGGATACAGGTCAAGTAACTCGACGGTACGCCCGCATGCCTGGCCGCGCGCCTTCACGCCTGCTCCCGCCATCAAGAGCGGCGTCCGCGCCGCATGCTCGAACACCGTCTGCTTCATCCACTGGCCGTGCTCGCCCAGTCCATACCCGTGATCGCTCCAGAAGACCACCGTTGTGCGCTCTTCCTGCCCGGTCCGTTTCAAGGCATCAAGCAGTTTGCCCACCTGCGCGTCCAGAAACAGGATCGCTGCGAAATAGGCTTGCATCCCTTCCAAACGCTGCTTCTCGGTTAGTCCGAAGTTGGGCGGCTGGGTCCAGTAGGCCCACTTCGGCGCGATCGTCAGCTCCCATTCTTCAAACGGAATCAGCTTCACCTTCGAGATCGGGACCCGATCGAAATACTTCGACGGCGCCACATAAGGGCAGTGCGGTTTGTAGAACCCGGCGCCGAGAAACCACGGTTCGTTGCGATGTTCCTCCATCATCCGGATCGTCTCGGCCGCCACCATCCCGTCGGTGTGTTCCTCGTCCCTGGCGGGCGACGCGTAGAAACTCACGGAACTGCCCAGACCCCGGCCGGGGGTATGGTTGATGATCCGTGGCTCCTCTTTCGTCTTGTCGACGCCCGCCGGATTGATGCGCCGCATCCAGGTGGGGGCATCATCCAACCCGTCGGTGCCGATCTGGCCCGGGTTGCCGTAATGGAAGATCTTGCCGGTCCGCGCCACGAAGTAGCCGTTCTTCTGGAACGTCTGCCCCAGCGTCACCACGTCGGGCACGCTTTCGCGGAAGTGCTTGCGCAAATCGTACACCCCAGTAGCATCGGGACTCAGGCCCGTCATCACCGAAGTGCGCGACGGACTACACAGCGGGAACTGGCAATAGGCCCGATCGAACCTCACGCCGCGCCCGGCGAGCGCGTCGAGGTTCGGGGTCCGAACGAATGGGTGTCCGTAAGTACTGAAGCTATGGTTCAGGTCGTCGGAGGCGATAAACAGTACGTTGCGCTTCTGCTGGTTTTGCGCGGGCGCGTTCGCAAGGGCCCCCGCCGCGGCCAGAAAGTCCCTTCGTGTCAACATTGCCCGTGATTATACCCCGGCCTGGAGGGAGACCTAAGGCGTTCCCCCGGACACTCTTAGAACTGTTGTTCCGCCAAAAAACAGTACCAACTTCCTCTAGGAGCACTCAGACGGGAACCGTAAGATTCATTACGTGGAACGAGACCATTATGCTACGAGGCCGGTTATGAACAGACCCACAATCTCAAGCCTGTGGTTCAGGATCTCTTCCGTTTTTCTCTCCGCTGTGTGGGATGGCCCAGGAAACCGGCGGAAACCTGTCTTGGCTTTGGCGATTCTGGCCCTGCTCCTGCCAGCCGCCACGGCCAAGAGCCCGAAAATCGGTAAGGATCTGGACACGAAGAAGGACGCCGAGGTGGACGTGATCGTTCAGTATCGCGTCGAACCCACCAGTACCCATCACGACAAGGCCGCGAAGAAGGGAGGCAAACGCAAAGCCGAACTCAAAGGGGCCAAGGCGGAAGTCTATACAATCTCCGCGGCGGCCGTGGAAGATCTGGCCAACGACCCGGACGTGAAGTACATTTCACCGGACCGGGCAGTGAAAGCGAACGACATTTATACCAACGATGCCAGCGGCGCAACCGTCGCCCAGAACTATGGGTGGACCGGCGCTGGAATTGGAGTCGCCGTTATCGATTCCGGTGTCGCGGAACCTCCCGATCTGGATAAACAGGTTGTGTACGCTCAGTCGTTCGTTCAGGAAAAAGCGGACGAGAAATATGGTCACGGCACGCACGTGTCCGGAATCATCGCTGGTAAGGGCAAGGATTCCGGCGGTAAGTACGTCGGCGTGGCGCCCGGCGTGAAAATCGTCGCTCTGCGCGTACTCGATGACCAGGGAGTGGGAACGGACAGTCAGGTGATTGCCGCCATTGACCGCGCCATCGAATTGAAGACAAAGCACAACATTCGCGTCATCAATTTGTCCCTTGGCCGCCCGGTCCAGGAAAGCTACACGCTCGACCCTCTTTGCCAGGCGGTCGAACGCGCCTGGAAGGCCGGCATCGTCGTCGTTGTCGCAGCCGGTAACAACGGGCGCAATAGCGCAACGAATGGCTATGCGACCATCGGTTCGCCGGGGATCGATCCTTTTGTTATCACTGTGGGAGCGATGAAATCGATGTCCACCTTGGGCCGGGGCGACGACCAGATTGCCAGTTACAGTTCCAAGGGACCGACACTAATCGACCACGTGATCAAGCCGGACCTGGTGGCCCCGGGTAACCAAGTGATCTCTGTGAGCACCAGTTCCAAGGGCGACAGTGTCCTCGCGAGATCGTTTCCCAAGAACAGCACTCAGAAAGGCTATCTCACTCTCAGCGGAACCAGTATGGCCGCGCCGGCAGTAAGCGGAGCGGTAGCTCTACTGTTGCAAAAGACACCCTCGCTCACACCCAATCAAGTAAAGGCACGGCTGATGAAGACGGCCTATAAGCAGTTTCCGGCAGCCACTTCGGCCGTCGATCCGGTGACCGGCGCCACGCTTACGAGCTACTACGACATCTTTACGGTGGGGGCGGGCTACTTGGATATTCAGGCGGCGTTGGCCAATACCGACCTGGTGACGACCCCTCTGACCACGCCGCTGTCGCCGCGGGCCGACTATGACGCAGCCACGGGTACAGTGTCGATGGTGAATGGCGCGTCGCTCGTATGGGGCGACAGCCTGGTGTGGGGAAGTAGCCTCGTTTGGGGGAGTTCGCTGGTTTGGGGCAATAGCCTGGTTTGGGGCGACTCGCTCGTCTGGGGCAACAAGACGATGTCGGGCTTCTCACTCGTGTGGGGTAGCAGC